>NZ_JBQKIK010000003.1:0-168701 GCF_052117805.1 Bilifractor sp. LCP21S3_F8
GGCAGTGAGCCACATCCGCTCACACAAAGTGTGAAGCGGTGGGGCGAACGCCGCGACAGACCGACGAAGTCGGTCACCTGTTAGCGGCACGGAAGCTGCGAAGCAGCGAAGCGACGCGGGGACTTATACAGTATGTGGCACGACTTATCGTATGAGGTTTACTGTATGCGATTTCGAAGGCAACAGGTATAAGCACGAACAGCGTGACAATTGACGGAACAGAACAGAAGAAAGGAAGGTGCAGCTATGGCGGACTGGTATCAGAAGAATTCGGAAGAATCCCTTCAGGAGCTTCATTCCAGTAAGGAAGGGCTCACAGATGATGAGGTCAGGAAACGTCAGGAACAGTATGGGTTCAATGAACTGAAGGAAAAAAAGAAGGAATCGGTATTGCAGGTTTTCCTGGGACAGTTCAAGGACCTGATGGTGATTATACTGATTATCGCCGCGACAATTTCCATGCTGACCGGCGATGTGGAGAGTACACTGGTTATTTTTGCCGTTCTTGTGCTGAATGCGGTTCTGGGGACAGTTCAGCATGTAAAAGCGGAAAAATCTCTCGAGGCGTTGAAGGCACTGTCCTCGCCCACCGCAAAGGTAATTCGTAATGGGACGCGCGTAGAAGTCGAATCCAGACAGGTTGTGCCGGGCGATATCCTTGTGGCGGAGGCTGGTGATCTGATCGTCGCGGATGGACGGATCCTGGAGAACTATTCCCTTCAGGTCAATGAGAGCTCTCTGACCGGAGAATCTCTTAATGTGGACAAGAGTGATGCTGTGCTCAATGGCGATCTGCCACTTGCGGACCGGAAGAACATGGTCTATTCAGGTTCCCTTGTCACTTATGGCCGCGCTGTGGTTCTGGTGACGGAAACAGGAATGCAGACGGAAATCGGCAGGATTGCCACACTGATGAACCAGACCGGTGAGAAAAAGACCCCCCTTCAGAAAAATCTGGATGATTTTTCAAAGAAACTTGCGACAGGGATTCTGATTATTTCGGCGGTAATTTTTGTACTGGGAATCGTGCGGGGCATGGAGCTTCTGAATTCTCTCCTGTTCGCCGTTGCGCTTGCGGTTGCAGCAATTCCCGAGGCACTCAGTTCCATCGTTACGATCGTGCAGGCTATGGGAACGCAAAAAATGGCACGGGAACATGCGGTCATCAAGAAACTTTCCGCAGTGGAATCTCTGGGCTGCGTATCGGTTATCTGCTCGGACAAAACCGGTACTCTGACGCAGAACAAGATGACGGTGCAGCAGATTTATGCCGGCGGCAGAGTGTTCGGGCCGGAGGAGTTTGATATGCATCAGCAGACACATCGTTATCTTCTCTACGACTCCGTTCTCACCAACGATGCGACATTATCAAACGGAAAGGGAGTCGGAGATCCGACAGAATACGCGCTTCTGGAGATGTATGGCAAGGTCAAGGGCCTGATGCAGAAGGAAGAGGATCTGACGCTTTCTTACGAGGACCTTCGCACCATGCTGCGAAGGATTGAGGAGGTGCCCTTTGATTCCGACCGGAAGCTGATGAGTACAAAGCACCGGATCCACGGAGTTTCCACAATCTTCACCAAGGGCGCTGTAGATGTGTTGCTTGACCGCTGTGACAGCATTCGGATCAGCGATGAGGAAATCAGGCCGATTACTGAGGAAGACCGGAAGAATATCACAGAACAGAACCGGAAGTTCTCTGAAAACGGGCTCCGTGTTCTGGCGTTTGCGTACCGGGAGTCTGAAGAGGAGCTTTCACCGGAGACGGAGTATCACTTCACCTTCCTCGGACTGATTTCCGAGATGGACCCGCCGCGAGAGGAGTCCATTCAGGCCGTACGGCATGCAAAAGAAGCGGGAATCCGAACCGTGATGATCACCGGAGATCATAAGATCACAGCGACCGCGATTGCGAAGCAGATCGGCATCTTCCAGGAGGGGGATCTCGCGGTAACCGGCATGGAGCTGGATGAAATGTCGGATGAAGAGCTCAGCGGAAAAATCGAAAAAATATCCGTCTATGCCAGAGTATCTCCGGAGAATAAAATCCGGATTGTCGATGCATGGCAGAAAAAGGGAAAAATCGTTTCCATGACCGGAGACGGCGTAAATGACGCACCGGCTCTGAAAAAAGCGGATATCGGCGTCGCAATGGGCATCACGGGAACGGAAGTGTCCAAGGATGCGGCGTCCATGATTCTGGAAGATGACAATTTCGCGACGATAATCAAGGCAGTGGCGAACGGGCGGACCATCTACACAAATATCCGTAACGCCGTTCTCTATCTGCTGTCCGGCAATCTTTCGGCAATTATCACCGTTCTGGTTACCTCGCTTCTGGCGCTTCCGATTCCGTTCCAGCCGGTACAGCTTCTGTTCATTAATCTGGTGACAGATTCACTTCCGGCGCTGGCGATCGGAATGGAGCCCGGCTCAGACGATGTTTTGAAGAAAAAGCCCAGAGACCCGAAGGCTGGAATCATGGACCGCAACTTTGTGCTGCGGATGATTTTTCAGGGAGGATTGATTTCCGTGGCTGTTATCACCGCCTATCATATCGGCCTTGGAGAATCCCCTGCCATGGCATGCTCGCTCGCGTTTCTGACGCTGACCTGCTCACGGCTGCTTCACGGCTTCAACTGCCGCGGAGAAAAAAGCCTGCTCCGCCTGGGATTCCGAAAAAATCCCTACAGCCTAGGTGCATTCCTGCTCGGACTGGTTCTGGTGATCCTTGTTTCCGTCACCCCTGTGGGCAGAAGCCTGTTCTCGGTATCAGCCCTGAACAGCATACATATTCTGACCATCGGCGTTCTGGCGCTGATACCGACGGCAATTATTCAGATTGTCCGAATCATACGAAGAAAGTGAGGAATCGCAGTGAGCAGCAGATGTACAGAATATTTCAGAGATGATCCGATTCTGATGGAATACCATGACAGGGAATGGTGCAGAATCAGGCATGATGACCGCTTTGAATTCGAAATGCTCTGCCTCGAGGGCGCCAGCGTCGGATTATCCTGGAAGACGATCATTCACAGAAGGGCCTTCTATCAGAGGGCCTTCCACAATTTTGAGATAGACGCCTGCGCAGCAATGTCCGATGCTGAACTGGAAGGCCTTATGACTGATGAGGGACTGATCCGGAACCGGAGCAAGATCTTCAGTGTGCGCCGGAATGCTGCCGCGGTTCAGAAGATCCGGGATGAATTCGGCTCCTTTGACGCGTATCTGTGGAGCTTTACGGATGGCAGACCACGGGACGGGCACTGGAAAACCCCGGAGGAGATCCCCGCGGTCTCCGGGCTTTCCCGGGAGATGAGCCGGGACATGAAGAAGCGGGGACTTTCCTATGTAGGACCTGTCATTACCTATTCTTTTCTTCAGGCTGTCGGAATCGTAAACGATCACCTGGAAGACTGTGAGGTCAGAAAACAGCCGTAAATGTTCAGGACAGCTGTCCGGCTCTGCGGAGAATCCTCTTGAAATGCTCCCGGTCATAAATAACCGGAACCGGATACAGAGGATTGGCTTCCTGAACTGCCCACGAGGCCATCTGATCCAGGTCATCTTCGGAGATTTTCTCAATGTGATCCGGAATGCCAAACGTCCGGTTCATGTCGCGGATTTTCTGAATAAAGACCGCAGCGCATTCACTGTCCGTGCCTGCTGCGATATGAGCTGCTCTGGCGAGATCTGCGAGCGGCCGTTCCACTTTTTTTCCATAATCCTCGAGAACGATGGGCAGAAGGACCGCGTTGGCGAGCCCGTGCGGAACATGATACAGGCCGCCGATGGTGTGCGCCGCCGCGTGTACGTTTCCCACACAGGCGGTGGTGAAAGCCAGTCCTGCTTTATAAGAGGCTAAAAGCATTTCCTGCCTTGCCTTCAGATTGTCCGGATTCTCAAATGCCTCAGGAAGGTAACGGAAAATGGCTCTGACGGCTTCCCGACATTGTCCGGGTGTCTCCCGCCGGTGATAAGGCCGATTGAGGTATGCCTCGACCGCGTGCGTAAGCGCATCCATCCCCGTTGTGGCGGTCAGAAACGGCGGAAGAGAGACAGTCAGGACCGGGTCGAGAATCGCATAGTCCGGACAGAGGACAAAATCGTTGATCGAATACTTATGATGTGTCTCCGTGTCGGTTATAACGGCGGCGACTGTGCATTCGGAACCGGTGCCTGCAGTCGTCGGTACCGCAAGGAAGAGAGGCGTCTTCCTGCGAACCTTCAGAGTTCCGCCCATCTCCTGCAGCGACCTGTCCGGTCTGGCGATCCGGGCAGAAGCTGCCTTCGCCGCGTCCATGTTTGATCCACCGCCAATTGCCACAAAGCAGTCACACCGCTCCTGTGTATACATGGCAGCGATCTTTTCCACTGTTATCGTATCCGGATCCGGACGGACATCGGAGAAGAGCGAATATTCCTTCAGCTTTTTACACGCGTTTACGAAAAAATCGCTTTTTACAATTCTCGGTCCCGTGACAATCATCGGATGTAATTTTCCTTCTTTTTCCAGTATTTCATTGATACGATTCAATGCGTGGGCTCCGGAAACCACCTCAGGGCCTTTTTCCGGCAAAACCCGGATCCCAAGTCCGAATACACTCTGATAGAGTCTGTCGTATATCTGATCTAATCTAACATTCATAATAGATATCCTTTCCAAATCCGGCGGCATACATCTGGTGCGGATTTTCCTGACGGACAGATCCTGTCCGGTATGCTTCAGGGTTACTTTTTCATTATACCCCTGTTATACCGCGCACGGGGCACCATTATATTGGAAAGGCCATCGATACAAACGCGAGAGCACAGAAGAACGTCGGTAGAGATGACACCTGAGCCCCGCAGCAAAACGAGATAAAACACGCTGCGCGAGTTTTATCTCGCTATCGCGACGCTCGCCGCACACGAATACTACGCATTCGGCTGCGGCTCACTGTTCGCGTAAAAAATCCTCCCTCACAGATCCTGATATGGAAATCAGGCTCTGGTGGGAGGAATTTTTGCCGCCGGCTGAAATGGCCGGCGTCTGTCCCGCTGTCGTGATCAGTCCGGTGCAGCTTTACACGCATCAGGAAAAGCGTTTCCGATCCGTTCTCTGTCCTGGTCAGTCATATGCAAAAAACAGTCGGGGACAAGGTGTCGCCTTTTATATCCCGATCATGCTTCCACGGAGACAAGCTCGATCTTGAAATTGAGCTCCTTTCCAGCCATCTCATGGTTGGCATCGAAAGTAATTGTCCTGTCATCCTTTGCAGTGACGACAACCGGAAACGGCTGTCCCATAGCGTTTGAGAGGTATACATGGTCGCCTGTCTTCAGACCGGCGGCACCCTCCATCTGGCTGATCTCTACCGTGAAAATCGCTCTTGGATCGCGTTCGCCGTAAGCTTCGTCCGGAGTGAGATGAATATTTACAATATCTCCGACATTCATATCTACGACCGCCTTGTCAAAGCCAGGGATCATCATGCCCGTTCCACAGACAAACTCCAGCGGTTCTCCCCGGTCGTACGATGAGTCAAAGACCGTCCCGTTGTTGAAGGTGCCTTCGTAATGCGTCTTCACTGTCTTTCCGGCGTTTTTACCCTCCAGGATCACCTTCATTTCATGACAGCCGCCTCCACAGCATCCGCCGCAGCCTTCTTCCTCCTCGCCGCCGCAGCAGCCGCCGGCGCATCCGTCTTCATTGTCACCACAGCATCCGTCTTCGCTGTCTCCGCAGCATCCGCCGTGACTTTCGGATCCATGGTGATGCTCACAATTCACTCCCGCTGAAGAAAGCTTTCCGGCGAGAAATGCCTGAACCGCCTCATCCGTATCACCCTGTGCGCCGGAGACAATCTGCAGCCCCGCGGACTGGAGAGCCGACTGGGCGCCGCCGCCGATTCCGCCGCAGATAACTGTATCAGCGCCAAGGTCTGCAAGCAGTCCTGCGAGCGCCTCATGTCCGATTCCGCCGGCTCCAATCACCTCGCTCGACACGATCCGTCCGTCCTCAACGGTATAAATCTTGAAATTCTCTGTTCTTCCAAAATGCTGGAAGATATTTCCGTTATCATAAGTAACTGCAATTTTCATAAATAAAATCCTTTCGTTTGTTGCAGGCGGAAGCCCACTCGCTTCAGGCTGTGGGCAGCTGACAAAACATTTTCATCAGCTGCTGGCTCTGAAATCTTTGGTTTTTCCGACCGATTCAACCGTGTTTCACGGGTTATCTCACTGTCACAACTTCTGCGCAATAAAGACAGTATACGCAATAATAAGAAGAAAAGCAACATCCTCAGCATTTCCCGCTGCAAGGTCCGGAAGCTGCGTAGCAGATGTCAGAGTTCCAGGATTGCGAGAGCGCGAAGCACGGAGCAATCCTTAGCTTATACAGTTTGTGGCACGATGTAATGTATGGTTTATTACTGAATATCAGTAACCGGTAAAAAAATAAAAAAAATTAACGGATAAATAACACACAAACGATGAAAGATGTGTTACAATACATTTAGTTTCGGATTTTAGAGGTCAAAGTACCGCCGGTAGCGCGGCGATCCCTGTTGACAGACCTCGATGAATTCCGGAAGAGTGAATAGTCAAATCTAATATTGCAGCTGGAGAACAATGAGTCAGTCGCTGAACAGTACATCGTACTGTTTATGTGCTGACTCTTTTTTACGCGAACAGTGAGCCGCAGCCGAATGCGAAGTATTCGTGTGCGGCGAGCGTCGCGATAGCGAGCTGCAGGCCGCATCCGAATGTGGGACGGCCGGATGTGGCAAGCTTCACGATCGCGGAGAAAAATCCGTAAGTTTTTTCCCTGCAGCCTGCGGGTATCCCTGCAGGGCAGAAGTCCACAAATCAGGAGGTTGAATGTACGATGCTGTATGATGTGATCATTGTAGGAGCGGGAGTGAGCGGATGCTCGATTGCCCGGGAGCTTTCCAGATACAGACTCAATATCTGTGTGCTGGAAAAGGAAGAAGACGTCTGCTGCGGCACAACAAAGGCCAACAGTGCGATTGTGCATGCCGGTTTTGATGCGGCGACAGGAAGCATGATGGCTAAGCTGAATGTTCGCGGTAACGAAATGATGGATAAGATCGCCGCTGATCTTGATGTGCCGTTCCGCAGAAACGGCGCTCTTGTGGTCTGCACGGACCCGGAGGAGCTTGGAGGACTTCAGGAGCTGTATGACCGGGGAATTGCCAACGGCCTCAGCGCCGACAGCATGGAAATTCTGAGCCGGGAGGAAGCCCTCGCCATTGAGCCGAATCTCGCGGACGATGTGGTAGGCGCGTTCCATGCAAAAACAAGCGGAATTGTCTGCCCGTTTCTTCTGAATATTGCGATGGCGGAAAACGCAAACGTCAACGGCGTCGACTTTTTCTTCAATACTGAGGTGGAAAAAATCGAAGCGGATAACCTGAAGCCGGACGGAGAGAGGATCTGGAAGATCCGCACCTGCAACGGAGAATACCGGACCAGGTACCTTGTCAACGCGGCCGGCGTCTACGCGGATGTCTTCCACAATATGGTAAGCGCCAGGAAAATACATATCACCCCGAGACGCGGCAGCTACTGCCTGCTTGACCATTCAGCCGGAAATCATGTATCTCACACGGTTTTCGCACAGCCCGGAAAAATGGGCAAGGGTGTGCTGGTAACGCCTACGATTCACGGCAACCTGCTGATCGGCCCGAATGCCCAGGATATCGAGAACAAAGAAGGCACAAATACAACGGCGGACAGCCTGAACGAAATCATAGAAAAAGCCGCGAAGAGTGTGAAAAATATACCTATGCGCCAGGTGATCACCTCCTTTGCCGGGCTCAGGGCTCATGAAGACGGCCATGATTTCATTATCGGAGAGGTAGAGGATGCGCCTCATTTTATCGACTGTGCGGGAATTGAATCCCCCGGCCTGTCCTCGAGTCCCGCGATTGGAGAATATGTCAGAAAGCTGCTGGAGGAGAAGATGAAACCGGAGCGGAAGGAGAACTGGACCGGTACCCGAAAGGGAATTCTGAATCCTGCCTCTCTTTCCTTTGAGGAGAGAAACGAGCTGATTCGAAAAAATCCCGCATACGGAAGAATTATCTGCCGATGCGAATCCGTGACCGAGGGAGAAATTCTGGACGCAATCCGCCGCCCGCTCGGCGCCCGCTCGCTGGACGGCGTCAAGCGCAGAACGAGAGCAGGCATGGGACGCTGTCAGGCAGGCTTCTGTTCTCCGCGTACCATGGAGATCCTTCATCAGGAACTTGGACTTCCATATGAGAAAATCACCAAGAGCGGGGGAAATTCCAGACTGGTTATCGGCCGCACGAAAGAGCATAGCGGGGAGGAAGAATGATGGAGACAAATGAGATGATGTCTTATGATATTGTGATTGTCGGCGGCGGTCCCGCCGGCCTTGCGGCGGCTATCGCGGCCAGAAAAAGCGGAACCCGGAGGATTCTGATCCTGGAAAGAGATAAGGAACTCGGAGGAATTCTGAATCAGTGCATCCACAACGGATTCGGACTTCATACCTTCAAGGAGGAGCTGACCGGTCCGGAATATGCAGACCGCTTTATTCAGCAGGTATATGATTTGGGTATCGAGTACAGACTCGATACGATGGTGATGGACATCTCCCGAGATAAGGTTGTGACCGCGATGAATCGGACTGACGGGATGTTCCGGATTCAGGCGGGTGCCGTGATTCTCGCTATGGGATGCAGGGAGAGACCAAGAGGTGCTCTGAACATACCGGGATTCCGGCCTGCCGGAATCTACAGCGCAGGTACGGCACAGCGCCTGGTGAATATCGAGGGTTACATGCCGGGACATGAGGTCGTCATCCTGGGATCCGGCGATATCGGGCTGATCATGGCGCGCAGAATGACTCTTGAAGGGGCAACCGTCAAGGTTGTCGCGGAGCTGATGCCTTATTCCGGAGGACTCAAGAGAAATATCGTGCAGTGCCTGGATGACTTTGGAATTCCGCTGAAGCTTTCACATACCGTGGTGGACATTGAAGGAAAGGACCGTGTGAAGGCGGTTACGATAGCAAAGGTGGGAAAGGACATGAAACCGATTCCGGGTACGGAAGAACGGTATACCTGCGACACGCTTCTTCTGTCCACCGGCTTAATCCCGGAGAACGAACTTTCCGCAGGCTGCGGAGTGGAGATGAATCCGGTCACGAAGGGACCGTTTGTCAATGAAATCATGGAGACGAACATTCCCGGTGTATTTGCCTGCGGGAATGTCCTTCATGTCCATGATCTGGTTGATTACGTATCAGAAGAGGCAGGCAGGGCAGGTGAAGCTGCTGCCAGATATGTGCAGAGCGGATGCGCTGAGGCATCAGGGGAACAGTCACCTATTCGGCTTGTCGCTGCCGGCGGAGTCCGGTATACCGTTCCGTCAACGATTCACACGGATCGGATGGATGATCTGCTGACAGTCCGCTTCCGGGTCGGAGCGGTTTATCGTCAGGCCTATGTGAGCGTTTATTTTGATGACGAGCGGGTTCAGCATCAGAAGAAGAAAATAATGGCGCCCGGAGAGATGGAACAAATCATTCTCCAGAAGAAAAAGCTTCTGGAAAAGCCGGACCTGCGCACCATCACGATAAAAATCGAGGAAGACGATACCCCGGAAGCGGTAAAGAGCGCTTCTGAGGAGAATACCATGAGCCATGCGAATGAGACGTCCGGAGCTGCGGACAGCGCCGCACACCGGCAGACCATGTGAAGGAGGCACGGAGTATGATGCAGAAAAGAGATCTGACCTGTATCGGCTGCCCCATGGGCTGCCAGATCACAGTAGAATTTGAAGGGGAAGAAATAAAGAGCGTAACCGGAAACAGCTGCAAAATCGGAGACCGGTACGCGAGAAAAGAGGTCATTCACCCGGAGAGAACCGTAACCTCAACCGTCGC
The DNA here is from genome assembly GCF_052117805.1 of Bilifractor sp. LCP21S3_F8. Taxonomy (NCBI): domain Bacteria; kingdom Bacillati; phylum Bacillota; class Clostridia; order Lachnospirales; family Lachnospiraceae; genus Bilifractor; species Bilifractor sp. LCP21S3_F8. The sequence continues at coordinate 9,923 of NZ_JBQKIK010000003.1, forward strand.
GGTGACAGGAGGGGACAAGGAGCGCTGTTCGGTGAAGACCAGGGGAAATATCCCGAAGGACATGATTTTCGAATGCATGGACGCCATCAATCGCGTCTGCATTTCAGCTCCCGTAAAGATCGGAGATGTCGTCATTCCGGACGTCTGCGGAACCGGAATCGATGTCGTTGCAACAAGAAATATCCACAGGCAGTGAGCCACACCCGACAGGGCAGAGATTTCACGGCACGCTTTTCGCGCGGCTGTGAAGCCCTGCCCTGTTTTTTTACGCGAACAGTGAGCCGCAGCCGAATGCGAAGTATTCGTGCGCGGCACAGACCGCGTTCTGTTGACAGAATTATCTGTATGTAATTTCCAAAAATCATAGAGAATTTGGATAAAAAATATGCTAAAATAGACACAAGTCCTGGTTATTTAGGCGTATGAAACGGATAACCGAGATTAATGGAAACGGTAGGATTGCGGAGAATCCGAAATTTCACGGAAGTGGACATAGATGGTCAGGACAATCAAATATTTCAGAAAGGAGAAAAATGGTGAATTATACCAAGTATGCGTTGAAAGACAGCGAAGAATTGAAAACTCTTCTCAAAGACAGAGACAATCTCTTCGTTGTCGCCTGTAACAAATGCTTCAAGGAATTCGACACCCTGAACGAGCCGGATGCGGACGAGTTCGCGAAGCTTGCGGAGGCACAGGGCAAAAGGATCACAGGCATTGCCAAGGTTGACTTCCTCTGCAATCAGGTCCGGACAGAAGAACGTCTGCCGGATATGATTCCAGAAGGAACTGACCATATTGCGGTTGTTGCCTGCGGTCTTGGTATTCAGACAGTCGCGAATATGGAGGTTAAACCCGTACTCGCTGCGGCTGATTCACTGAACTATACCGGTTATCATGGTATGGCCCTGACGAAGAAGACCTGCGGTGCGTGTTCTCAGTGTTATCTGAACCTTACCGGAGGTATTTGTCCGATTGTTGACTGTTCCAAAAGCCTGTTAAACGGCCAGTGCGGAGGCGCAAAGGACGGAAAGTGCGAAGTTGACCCGGAGAAGGACTGCGCATGGCAGAGAATTTATGACCGACTGAAGGCACAGGGAAGGCTGGAGGAATTTCTTGCTCAGCCTGTGCAGTACCGCGATTATTCCAGAATCAGCCACAAGGAAATCAACGACTATGTAAAGAATCTCCGGGAGAGAAGATTCTCCGGTTATTACGGAGGTGTCCATCCGAGCGAACGCAAGGAAATTACCGAGGATATTCCGCTCGCGAAATTCCCGGAGCCGGAACAGGTAATTATTCCCTTGTCCATGCATGTTGGAAAGCCAGCGGTTCCGATTGTCAAGGTCGGAGATCACGTAAACGTCGGACAGAAAATTGCCGAGCAGGATGGATTTATCAGCTGCTGCATTCACTCCAGTGTGAGCGGAACCGTTACTGCCATCGAGCCGCATACCCATCCGAACAAGGGACCGGGCGTGATGTCGATTGTGATCCGGTCTGACGGCAAGGACACTCCGGACGCATCTGTGAAACCCGCCGGAAAGCTGGAGGATCTCACACCGGATGAGATCATTGAAATCGTAAAGGAGAAGGGCATCACCGGAATGGGCGGCGCCGGCTTCCCGACCTATGTGAAGCTCAAGCCGAACAAGCCGATTGACGCGGTCCTTCTGAACGGATGTGAGTGCGAGCCCGTTCTCACCGCGGATCACCGCGTTCTTCTTGAGTATCCGGACGCTGTCATTTTCGGACTGCAGGCGATTATGAAGGCGGTGAATGCGCCGAAGGGATACATCGTTATAGAAGACAACAAACCGGACGCTGTAGCCCTGCTTCAGTCAAAGGTGGAAGATATTGCGAACATCGAGGTGCGTTGCGTACGAACGAAATATCCGCAGGGCGCCGAGAAGATGCTCATTAAGAATGTGATGGGACGAATGGTTCCGAGCGGCGGACTTCCTGCGGATGTCGGCGCTGTCGTAGACAACGTCAGCACAGCGAAGGCGATTGCTGACGCCATCAGAACCGGCATGCCGCTGGTGGAACGGGCGGTGACCGTATCGGGAGAGCATATGGTTCATCCCGGAAATTTCATGGTCAGGATCGGTACGAATGTGCAGGAGATCATTGACTACTGCGGCGGCACGACAGGAGACGATATCACCATCAAGATGGGAGGCCCGATGATGGGCTTCGCGATTTCCGATACGAACGTTCCTGTGATCAAGGGCTCCAACGGCATCATCGCTGTCGATACACAGCACAGTGAAGAGGAAGCCTGCATCCGCTGCGGACGCTGTGTGGATGTCTGTCCGATGGAACTTGCACCGCTGAATTTTGCGAAATATGTGGATGAAGGCGACGCGAAGGCTCTTCTTGCAGAAAATATCAGAGATTGCTTTGAGTGCGGCTGCTGCCAGTATATCTGCTCCTCCAAGATTCCTCTGGTCACCAAGATCAGAAAAGGAAAAGTCATGATCAGGGAGGTGAAGTGAAGTGCTGATTACGGAGTTAAAATCAAAAGATACCATCGAGTCCCTTGTGACCGGTAAAGCATTCATTATTAACTGTCACGGATGCATGGAGGTACGCTTCCCCGAGAAGGAAGCAGATGCGCTTGAGAAATCTCTTGCAGAGAGCGGGAGAGTGACCGGTATCGTCACAACAGATTATATCTGCAACCCGGACAACCTGAAGCTCCAGCTGAAAAACCATGCGGCTGAAATTGAGGCGGCTGACTCAATTCTTGTATTCTCATGCGGAGTCGGTGTCCAGACGGTTGCGGATCTCTACCGGGACAAACCAGTGTATGCCGCATGCGATACGATCCGGCTGCCGGGGTATCAGGGCGTCACTCCACTTGAGGCAGACTGCGGACAGTGCGGGACCTGCTATCTGAATCTGACCGGAGGAATCTGCCCGATCACCGCATGCTCCAAGAGCCTTGTGAACGGTCAGTGCGGCGGTGCCCGAAACGGTATGTGTGAAGTGGATCCCGAGATGGAATGCGGATGGGAGCGCATATACAAACGGCTGAAAGCTCTCGGTCGGCTCGACGCCATGCGCTGTCCTACCCAGCTGCACAATTTTGCAACTGATGAAGCAACCAGAGAATGTAAAGAATCATAAAGGAAAGCAATTCGGCTTCCGGACCTGAGATACCGTGAATTACAGTTCCCGGGGCCGGAGGCTGAATATCTGCCATAGATCACAAATATCAGGAGAGACAATTATGAAAATTACAGAGTTGTTTAAACAGGGCGAATTTGTAGTATCTGCAGAGGTAGGTCCGCCAAAGGGATTTCACATTGATGAACTGGTGGAGAGCGCAAAGAAATATCTGAGCAAGGTTGACGCAATCAACGTAACGGACTGCCAGTCTTCCGTCATGCGGATCGGTTCTCTGGCTGTTTGCAAGACACTGAAGGATGCAGGGCTCAATCCGATTTTCCAGCTCGCCTGCCGTGACAGAAACCGGATCGCTCTGGAATCTGACCTGCTGAGCGCCGCGCTATTCGGCATCGACAATGTGCTTGCGCTTACCGGAGACCACACAAAGCTGGGTGATCATCCGGACGCGAAGCCGGTATTCGATCTGGATTCCGTTTCCCTTCTGCACACCATGTGTCTGCTGGAACAGGGCAGGGATCTCGGAGGAAACGATCTCGTCGGCGAGCCGCCGAAGTTCGCCAAGGGTGCCGTTGTATCTCCATGCAGCGACTCCGTAGACGCACAGCTCATGAAAATGGAGCGAAAGGTAGCGGCAGGCGCAGAATACTTCCAGACGCAGGCTGTCTTTGAGCCGGAGAAGTTCATCAAATTCATGGAACAGGCAAAACGGTTCGGCAAACCGGTTATGCTTGGCATCATCATTCCGAAATCTGTCGGCATGTGCAAATTCATGAATAACAATGTCGCGGGAATTTCTGTCCCGGATTCCATGCTTGATGAGCTCAGAGCAGACAAGGAGAAGACGAAAGCCGGAATCACCGGTGTTGAAATCGCTGCCCGGATTATCCGGGAGTGCAGACCCTACTGTCAGGGCGTTCACATCATGTCGCTCGGATGGGAGGACAAGATTCCGGAACTGCTGGAAAAGGCCGAAATCCGCTGATTTTATTATCTGTTTTCTCTTCCGGTAAAGACCGGTGGAGAAAACAGTCCAAGAAGACGGTCCACGTCACTGCCCGTGATCCGGGTGTGACAGGGCCGCCTTTTTTGATTTTTGTGTAATATTTTCTGATCCGTCCGGATCCACATGTCTGTATCCTGGAACCGTCTTTTGGGGTTGTTACGTGATATTTTCTGACCCGTCCGGATCAATTTCTCTGTGGGAATGAACCGCGTTTTCTGATTATTTTGTGAGCGTCAGAAATGTCTGCTTCATGTCACATTTCAGGCGGATTCCATGCTTCTCCAGCACCTTCTGCATCGCGCAGAGCGTGTCCGCGACATCCGGCCGGTTGCAGCTCTCGCCCATATGCCCGATTCGCACAACCTTTCCGGCAAGAACATCAAAGCATCCGGATATCAGAATGTTGTAGTCTTCCGCCATTTCCTTCAGCAGCTCCCGGTCTGTGATACCATCCGGCACATTGATCACCGTTACCGTGTTGGACATTCCGCTTCTCAGATAAAGGGAAAGACCGGCTGCCCTTACAGTTTCCCGTACGGCACCGGCAATCCGGGCATGTCTGTCGAAGACATCCGGGTCATCCAGGAAGTTGTCGAGCGCCTGCCGGAGACCGTTGATGTCGCTGACCGGCATGGTGTAGGGGAACCACTGATCCTTATAATAGTTTTTCATGGCCAGAATGTTCGCGTAAAAGCTCCTTATCGGAGTTTTCCGTTCTTCCATGGCACGGAAAGCACGGTCGCTTACCCAGATCATTGTCAGGCCGGGCGGACAGGAGAGCGCTTTCTGAGACCCGCCGCAAAGGATATCGATGCAGCTTTTCCCGAGATCAAGAGGTTCTCCGAACATGCCTGCAACAGAGTCCGCAACGACCATGATGCCGTAGGAATTCAGAAGTCTGCTGATGGCCTCCACGTCATTCAGTACACCGCTCGGTGTATCGCAATGGACAACGGTCGCATATTTGAAGTCATGGTCATTCTGCAGATAAGCTCTCAGGGCGTTCATTGGTACCGGCTCGTGATAATCCGTGGTAAAGAGGACAGGAACCCCTTCGTAGATTTTCACAAAATCCGCGAATCCCTTTCCAAAAATGCCGTTGTCGATGACAAGAACCCGGTCGCCGGGCTCCGTGAGCGAAGCACAGGCGGCTTCCAGCCCCAGAATACCCTCTCCTCCGAGAATGAAGGCAGTCTGATCGGTGTGCAGTGCCTTTGAGAGCAGCGCACAGGTTTCATGATAAAAATCGTAGAATGCCGGATCAATGTCCGGATTGGTGCAGGGCAGCGCCCTTGCGTCTCTGACGTTCTGGCGGACCTGAGAGGGCCCCGCCGTCATGATCTTGTACATAATATCATCACCTCTGATGGAAAAAATATGAACATCCGCACAACAAAAAACGTGTGCCTCCGCGGTGGAATGACGCTGACAGACTCAGACAGCCACCGCATAGGCCCGGCGGGTAACTCTCCGAAGTACCGGAAGAACAGCCAGAACGATAACGGCTGCCGTTACGACCTGCAGAACATTTCCCGGGATGGAGCCGAGGGGAGTGATCCAGTTTCCATATAGGATGACCTCGGCAAAGTAATAACCGACAATTTTGATCAAGAGAGCAAGTATCATGGAAACCGTGTCATTCAGATGCACATTCCGGATCGGACGTTTTTCTGCGAACAGACCGACTACAAAGCCCATGAATCCGACAATAATCAGGGTAAAAGGCGCCCAGGCGGTCCATCCGCTCAGCAGATCGAAAAGCCCCATCCCGATTCCGCCCGCGAGGGCACCGGTTCGCCTGCCAAAGAGAATCGCGGCAATGAACAGGGGAACATTTCCCAGATGAATCAGTCCGCCGCTTCCCACAAACGGAAGACGGATGTTAATCAGCCAGGTCGCCACATAGGTGAGGGCAATCATCAACGCAGTGGTAACCAGATCCTGAGTACGGCTTTTAAATGGGATTACATTTGATGCTGCTGTTTTCTTTGTCGTATTTTTCTCTGTCATAATTGTTTCCTCCCGCCATTGAATTTTGAAAATCTGCGTCTTATTCTATACGCTTTTGGATATATGAGTATTTCCAATTCGGGAGAAAAAAATATGATCAGATATTTCTCTGAAGGAAATCCGGTCTGCCGTTTCGGTCGTTATCCCGTAGAACCATGCCAAGGATAAAACCGGTGATCATGCCTCCGAGATGGGCCCAGGCATTGACACCAGCCCCGATATTCTGGAGAAACATAAAAACGGAAAAAATAATCATCAGCCATGGATTCGCGCGGCGGTTTGTCTTCTTTCTGTCTATGACCGCAGCCCCTGCGTATGCGCCGATCAGCCCGAAAACGGCTCCGGACGCGCCGGCAGATATTCCGTAGTTTCCGGTAGAGAGGTCGACAGCAAGGCTGAGAAGATTTCCGCCGATCCCGCTGACCAGGTAGAGAATCAGATACCGGATTTTTCCATACTGCTGCTCCAGAGACCAGCCGCAGTAAGTCAGTGAGATCATATTGGAAAATATATGGCTGAACCCGAAGTGGATAAACATGCTTGTAAACAGCCTCCACCACTGATGCTCTTTGATCATCAGCGGCGCATACTGCGCGCCTGCCGCGACGACTGCGTTGTCTCCATTGCTTCCTCCGGTCATTTCTTCAAACAGAAACACAAGCACATTCGCGAGAATCAGCAGAATTGTGATGACAGGAACTGTAGTCCCGCGGCCGGACCGTTTTTTCCTCCCGAAAGTGCCAGAAGAGAAGCCGGCATCCGCCTCGAAAGGCGAATTTCCCTGCGAATAGCGGTCGCCACGCGAACGAATAATGCGATCAATCAGATCACGTCCCCACCGTTCCGCCTCGTCCTGACTTTGGAAAAGTCCTGCCTGCAGCACGTTTTTCTGAGGATCCAGGACCTCACAGCGGATTCCTGCTACCTCATAATAGAATTTGAGTGAATAATCCCGGTATTTCTGTGTTTTCATCGAATCGTTTTCCTCCAGGGTTTCTCTCATTGTACCACAACATGTTTGACCAGAGGATCACTTCATCCGTTTCCTTTCCGTTGTTTTGCCAGAGGCTCTTACTTCCCGTTTCTCACCGCGAGGCCGTTTCCTGCCGGTTACTGTTCACCCCAACTATGTGCGGTAAGGATTTTTCAGTCCTATTGCCGGTTCTTCCGGTATCTTTCACTTAGTTACGTCTTATAAGTTATTCGTTTCCGTGTTATAATCAGATAAAAGAACGTTGTCCGGGAACACATTCTGAACAGGGGGCCGGATCCGGATCGGCAGACATGAGGACGAGATATGAGTGTAGCGAGAACAGGCATGAATCAGACGAACATCCAGGATTTGAACAGGGAGCTTCTCCTGAATTTTCTACGAAGTGAGGGCGAGTGCGCAAGGATTACACTCGCAAAGCTTTCCGGTCTGAAGCAGGCCACGGTGACGAACATTATCAATGACTTTATCCGGTGGGGAATTGTAAAAGAAGTCGGTTTTCTGACCGGGGAGAAGGGGCGTCGATCGATCGGCATTTCTTTGAACAAGGAAGAATACGGTGTCATCGGAATCCGGATCACCAGGAAGAACTACTCATTCGGGTTGTTCAACATTGCAGGAGAAGAGATTTTTTCCCGTATATCTGAAGATTTCACCGGAGTGTCCGCAAAGGAGGTATTTTCCCACCTGTTAACATCCGTGGATCAATGCATTGACGAGGCAGGGGGACGTAAGATCCTTGCAATCGGAGTCGCAATTCCGGGTCCCTATAACAGGGTAACCCGGAGAATCGAGCTTATGACGGGGGCATCCGGCTGGAATGAGGTCCCGATTGAGCAGGAATTGAAAAACCGGTATCACATTCCGATCTATATCGAACAGAATGCAAACGCGGCGGCTGTTGCTCAGTACTGGTATAATCGCGACAAACTGGACAATGATCTCCTTGTCTATGTCGCTGCCGGGCAGGGCATCGGCGCCGGAATCATCAGTGACGGAGAGCTTGTTCGTGGAAGCATCGGCACCGCCGGAGAAATCGGGCATACCTCCATCGATATGAATGGGCCAAGATGCATCTGCGGCAACAGAGGATGCCTCGAGAATTACTGCTCATCGATTGCATTTACAAAATTTGTCAATGAGCGGATGCGCAGGCGCAGTTCATCGGAAGACAGCTCTTCCGGTTCGCCGCAAAGAGACAGAGTGTTGACATTCCGGGAGGCAGCGGAACTGGTCCGTGATGGAGATGCGGATGCCGTAGCAGTCTATCTGGAATGCTGCGATCGTCTGGCGGTCGGCGTTGTCAATATTATCAACAGCTTTAATCCGAAATACCTCATGCTGGGGGATGAAATGTCCCACGTGGCGCCGGACCTGATGCTTCAGAGGGTGAGACAGAGGGTGCGGGAGCGCACAATCCCGGCAATTTTCGAAAGCACAAATATCAGTCTTTCCGTTGTTGAACATGACTCGATGGTGAATGGCGCTGCTATAGTGGCAATCACGGATATTTTCCGTCATCCGGCTGATTTTTTCAGTGACACGCAAAAGAAAGGCGAGTGATCCATTCCGGCAGCGCCTGTTGCATATGATGCTGCCGCATTCCCGTGACTTTATTCGTGTGAGCCTTCACTGTAAAATCGTGACGGACCATGAATGTGGAAGATCAGTAATCTTTGTAAACCAAACAACCATGCGACAAATCGTGCGACAAACGGTATAAGATTTGGACTGCCCGTGCCTCACAGGGAAATTTAATATTGACTTTATGTATTAATCGAATTAATCTATATGTTGAGCAAAGATATATGCCATCAGGCTTCTGAGAGCTTTGCTCATCCATTCATTGGTTTCAATGTAAGATGTGATATCATTTATTTTTAAGGAGGACCTTAATCATGAAATTCTTTATCGACACAGCAAATGTAGATGAAATCCGTGAGGCAAATGACATGGGGGTTATCTGCGGCGTTACCACAAACCCGTCTCTGATCGCAAAGGAAGGCCGCGATTACAAGACGGTTCTGAAGGAAATCACCACGATTGTTGATGGAGCGATCTCCGGAGAGGTAAAGGCTACCACAACGGATGCGGAAGGAATGATCAAAGAAGGACGGGAGATTGCCGCGATTCATCCGAACATGGTTGTAAAAATCCCGATGACAGCAGAGGGGCTGAAAGCGATCAAGGTTCTTCACTCGGAAGGAATCAAGACAAACTGCACGCTGATCTTTACGGCAAATCAGGCACTTCTTGCCGCAAGAGCAGGCGCGACATATGTATCTCCCTTCCTGGGACGTCTGGATGACATCAGCACGAGAGGCGTTGATTTGATCCAGGAGATTTCCGACATCTTTGCTGTTGCCGATGATATCGACACCCAGATTATCTGCGCATCGATCCGCAACCCCATGCATATTACGGACTGTGCACTCGCGGGCGCAGACATTGCAACCGTTCCGTTTAAGGTAATCAAGCAGATGATCCATCATCCGCTTACCGATGAGGGAATTGTAAAATTCCAGAACGATTACAAGGCTGTCTTTGGAGAGTAAGCAGACATTAGATACCTGGTGCCACAGACTTAATCAGTCTCGGATTCCCACACAGGGCCGCACCGTGATCATTCAGGCTATTGGGTCACGGTGCTGTTTTTTTGTACAGAAACAGCAGTGACCTTGTCGCTTCCGGCTGATGGTCATTACCGTTACCGTGTATTTTTGATGGAAATAATCTTTACCACATCGCTGTCACTGCCATATGACATTTATTACAGGAGACAATGAAAGAAATGGAAAATCTGGAATTACAGAAAATCGCAAATGAAGTCCGCAAGGACATCGTAACTGCCGTACATTCCGCGAAATCCGGTCATCCGGGCGGGTCTCTCGGAGCGGCGGATATTTTTACCTATCTGTATTTTGAGGAGCTGAAGAATATTGACCCGCATGATCCGAAGAAGCCGGACCGTGACCGCTTTGTGCTCTCCAAAGGCCACTGCGCGCCGGGACTGTATTCCGCTCTGGCGGAGAGGGGCTACTTCCCGAAGGAGGATCTCGTCACCCTCCGCCATGTGGGTTCCTATCTGCAGGGACATCCGAACATGAACGACACTCCAGGTGTGGACATGTCGACGGGATCGCTCGGACAGGGTGTTTCTGTCGCCTGTGGAATGGCACTCGCAGCGAAGCTGTCCGGAGAAAGCTATCATGTATACACACTGCTCGGAGATGGTGAGTGCGAGGAGGGTGAGGTCTGGGAGGCCGCGATGTTCGCGGGCGACAAGAAGCTGGACAACCTGACTGTAATTGTGGACTACAACAATCTCCAGATCGATGGAACCCTGGAGGAGGTCAATTCCCCCCTTCCGCTCGACCGGAAGTTTGAGTCCTTCCGTTTTCACGTCATCTCCGTGGCGGACGGAAACGACTTTGATCAGCTCCGCGCCGCTTTCCGCGAGGCAGCACAGATCAAGGGCATGCCGACGGCGATCATCTGCAGAACCGTGAAAGGAAAAGGTGTCTCCTATATGGAGAACAACTGCGGCTGGCACGGCAAGGCACCGAATGACGAGGAGTACGCGCAGGCAATGGAAGAACTGAAGAAAGCAGGTGAAGCATTATGTCAGAAGTAAAGAAAATCGCCACCCGGGAGAGCTACGGAAACGCTCTGGTGGAGCTCGGAAAGAAGCACGACGACCTGGTGGTTCTGGACGCGGATCTTGCGGGAGCGACCAAGACAGGAATCTTTAAGAAGGCTTTCCCGGAGCGCCATATTGACTGCGGAATTGCCGAGGGCAACATGATGGCCGTTGCGGCGGGACTTGCCGCTGCGGGAATGGTTCCGTTCGCGAGCAGCTTTGCCATGTTCGCGGCGGGACGCGCCTATGAACAGGTCAGAAACTCCATCGGCTACCCCCACCTGAATGTAAAGATCGGCGCGACACACGCTGGAATTTCTGTCGGAGAAGACGGAGCGTCCCACCAGTGCCTGGAGGATATCGCGCTGATGCGCGTGATCCCGGGGATGACCGTCATCGTTCCGTCGGACGACATTGAGGCGCGGGCGGCTGTCGAGGCAGCATATGCGTACAAGGGACCGGTATATCTGCGGTTCGGACGCCTGGCGGTTCCGGTGATCAACGACAGACCGGACTACCGGTTTGAAATCGGAAAAGGCATCACCCTTCGAGAGGGAAAGGATGTGACCATCGTCGCGACAGGACTGGAAGTGCAGTCGGCGCTTGAGGCCGCACAGAAGCTTGCGGTGGATGGCATTGATGCCGAGGTGATCAATATTCACACAATCAAGCCGCTGGATGAAGAGCTTATCCTTGCGTCCGCGAAGAAGACCGGGCGGGTCGTCACCGTGGAGGAACACTCTGTGATCGGAGGACTCGGCGGAGCGGTCTGCGAGGTACTTTCGGCGAAGGCACCGGTTCCGGTGCTCCGGATCGGCGTCAACGATGTATTCGGCGAGTCCGGACCGGCTGTGGAGCTTCTCCACAAGTACCATCTCGACGGAGAAGGTGTATATGGCCAGATCCGTGCATGGCTTTGATGCGGAGGATGAGCTGACCGGCGCACGCAGGAAAATTGTCCCGGCAGTATCCGCGCGTGGGTCTGATGCGGATCTGGGCATGCAGTGAACCGTCAGCGAAACAGGATGACAGAAACATGTTGTGAGGAACGGACATGAACAAGACGAATAATAAGGTTTTGATTTTTTCGGACAATCACGGCGATATTCTCCCCATGAATCAGATCATTGAGGCGGAATGGCCGTTTGATGTGCTCATTCACTGCGGGGACGCGCAGTGTAGCCTTGATCTCGTTCTGAAGCATCGTGCGGAGTTCCGGCTCCTTGCCGTAAGCGGGAACTGCGATTTCCGCTCCGCATTTCCGGAAGAACGGACCTCGCAGGTTGGCGATCATACGATACTGATTGTTCATGGTCACCATCATTATGTAAATGACGACACGGACTTTTTGTCGGCAGCAGGTATCCGGAACCATGCGGATATCATCTGCTTCGGTCACACGCATGTTCCTCTGATCCGGAAAGAAAAAGGCGTTCTTCTGATCAATCCGGGCAGTCTGACCAGATCCAGACGATACGACAGGAAAGGAACCTATGCCGTCCTTCACACCGGAGGGCAGGAGGACGAAAAAGTTATCCTGAAACTCACGAACGGAGAGATCATTGACGGATAACGATGTAACTTTTTGATTGACTGCCTTATGCATGCGGCTTTTCTGATTTAGCTTCTTTCCTTGTGGCATTCCGGTACTTTCCGGAAAGCCGTAAGGCAAGAAGCATCATCAGAGAGGCCGTTTTCTATTTTTGGGGGAGCGCCGCCTTCATCCATTCCCTGCATGCAATCTTCTCCGTGTGTATAATTCATTTATATCTCCGTGTGTGAAATTCATTTACACCTCCATGTGTGAAATTCATTTACACCTCCATGCGTAAAATTTATTTATACCTTGTGTGTGTCTGCGATTTCGTTTAAGATGAAAACAAACAGCCGTCTCACGGCGTGTCCGGTTACAAGTGCAGAACCTGCTGCAGCATCACATTACGCATTTCTGCCTATTATGTGCATCTCCACAGGCAGTTACAAGTTTAGAATCTGCTGCAGCATTACATTACACAACAATCATTACGCAGCAATATCATTACATAATAATAGGGAGGATATCCGTTGAACACGCAGACACTACAGGCCATTCAGGGCGTGCTGATCCCGTTTGCCGGAACGGCTCTCGGATCCGGCTGCGTCCTTTTCATGAAAAAAGAACTTAGCAATCCGGTTCAGAAGATGCTGACCGGGTTTGCCGCCGGAGTTATGACAGCCGCATCCGTCTGGAGTCTTTTGATTCCTTCTATGGAGCAGAGCAGCTCATGGGGGAAGCTTGGATTCCTGCCGGCCGTCATCGGATTCTGGCTCGGAACACTATTTCTGCTGCTTCTGGACCATGTTATCCCACATCTTCACCTGAACGCGGAACAGGCCGAAGGCCCCAAAAGCCATCTTGCGAAAACAACCATGATGGTTTTTGCCGTTACGCTTCACAACATTCCGGAGGGAATGGCGGTCGGAATCGTCATCGCCGGATTTCTCACCGGATCTGCCGAGATAACGGCAGGAAGCGCACTCGCCTTATCCGTGGGAATAGCCATCCAGAATTTTCCGGAGGGGGCTATCATTTCCATGCCTCTGCACGCGCAGGGCAAGGGAAAGGGAAAGGCTTTTGCGGCAGGTGTTCTGTCAGGAGCAGTCGAACCGGTCGGCGCAGCACTTGTGATCGCCGCATCCTCTGTCTTTGTCCCTGTCATGCCTTATCTGCTCAGCTTCGCGGCGGGAGCAATGATGTATGTGGTTGTGGAGGAGCTGATCCCCGAGATGTCCGCAGGCAGTCACTCCAATCTCGGAGTGCTCATGTTTTCCCTGGGCTTCACTTTGATGATGGCGCTTGATGTGGCACTGGGCTGAAAAGACAGGGAGATGATCGAGATCAATTTGGCACTGGGCTGAAAGGACAGAGAGATAATGGCGTCTGATACGGCACTGGACTGACGAGACAGAAAGAAGTGGATACCGACATGGTTAAAAATTTTGACATCAATGAACAGAAATACAGCATCCGCTGTAAATACTACTGCGGAAAGGACCCGCATTCCGTGACGGATATCGTGATCGCGACATACGGGTTTGGCGGCAATAAGGATAACAGCGCGACCGAGAAATTCGCGGAGAGACTGATCTCGAAATACAAGCATTTCGGAGTCGTTGTCTTTGACTGGCCTGCTCACGGGGCGGACTCCCTGAACAGATTCCTCCCGGATGAATGTGTGACCTACTTTGATCTGGCCGTAAACTACGCCCGAAAGGAAATGAACGCTCAAAATCTGTATGCATACGGAACCAGCCTTGGCGGGTATATCACGCTTCGCTATCTGACAGAGTACGGCAATCCTTTCCGGAAGATTGCTCTGCGCTGTCCCGCGATCAATCTCTATGATATCATGATGGCTGACATCACACCGGACGAGCAGACGAAACTGGACCGCGGAAAGGAGATCGTCAGAGGATATACACGAAAGATTCGTCTCACCTCGGAATTTTTTGATCAGCTCCGCGCGGCAGATGTACGGAAGAGAGAATACTTCGATTTTGCCGATGACATGCTGATCCTCCAGGGCACAAAGGATGCGTTCATCCCCTTTGACACTGTCCGTCAGTTTGCGGAAGACAACGTCATCGAACTGATCCGTATGGAAAACGCAGATCATCCGTTCTCAGACCCCGGAATCATGGATCTCGCGATCTCAAAGATCATTGATTTCTTTCATCCGGAGCAATGAGTACGCTCCGATACCGGAAGGGATCGTGGAAACAAAGGCCGCTTCCGGCGGTTTTGGACAATTCAGCGCTGCCCGAAAATACAGACGATTTTCAAAAGTCAGGCGTACGGGTGGTGTAAAAGAAAGCAGGTAGTCTATGAGTATACGACTGGAGGAAGAGAGCTTCGCTCAATACCGGCCGGGGCTGTCTCTGAACGCGGCATTTCCGGAGGACAAGGTCCCGCTTCTGCAGATGGAACATCTGCGACAGCTCGATTTTATGATCGGGCGCGGGCTCTCCTATGAAAATACGATTAATGCATTTTTTCAGCAGCTCTATCTGAATGAATCCATGCGTTCTCTGAAAGAGCGGCAGGACATGGTTGTACTTCTGGATAATGAAGGGGCCCTTGTCCGCGACAGCGGGGTCTGGGCCTTCCTCTTTACTCCGGGAACGACAGAAAACCAGACACTCAGCCCGGATACCCGGCTGTATCCTGTATATATCGACATGCTGAAGCAAGTGGAGGAGGGACGGATGGTCCGTATCTTTCTTCCAGTATACAGTGAACGCTCTCTCCTGATGGGAGCCAAGAAATACAGTATCCTCGATGAGTACGCTGCTCTCCACAGGGGCGGCTTCCTGACTGTGGCTAAGAACATCGTGGTAAACGGTCCCCAGGAGCTGTACCAGAATGTTCCGGTGCTTTCCTGTGGCGCATTGAAGACCGTTGATGTATCTGAGATTGACAGCTACAGCACAATCCGCGCACTCATGCAGGATTATGCCTACCAGTACGATCACCGGACGTCCGCCGCTCCGATCCAGCCTCTGTCCATCGCTGTATTCGGCGCTCCCGGTTCCGGAAAGTCTTTCGGTATCAAAGAGATCGCCGGGAGTGTCGGACGCTTTCGGATCGCAACCATCAACTGTTCCCAGTTCCGTACGACCGAGGCACTTTTCCTCGCTCTGCACCGGGAACTCACCGAATCGGAGGACGGAAGCATCCCGCTGATCTTTTTTGATGAATTTGACTCCACCTTTGAGGGGATGGAGCGCGGATGGCTGAAATATTTCCTCGCGCCCATGCAGGATGGTGAGTACACACTCAAGAAAAAGACGATGACGATTGACGCGGCGGTCTTCGTGTTCGCGGGCGGAACCGCAGGTTCATTCTCTGAATTTCTCCCGCAGACCGAGGAAAAACGGGCGGAATTCCGCAATCTGAAGGGACCGGATTTCGTAAGCCGCCTAAAGGGCATGCTCGATATCAAGGGACCGAATCCTACGAGCCCGACCGACCGGACGAGCATCATTCGCAGAGCGCTGCTGTTCCGCAACCTGATCATCCGGAAATATCCCGCAATTTATGATGAGAATTCCGGTCAGATCAATATCTCGCGAGGCCTTCTCTCAGCGCTTCTGAGGGTGTCGGAGTACCGTCACGGCTCCCGTTCGCTGGAATTTATTCTGGCAATGTCGAAACTCTCCGGCGAGAAAAAATTCACCCCGGCATCTCTTCCGCCCAGTGAACAGCTGGATATCCATCTCGATGTTCGTGATTTCCGCGACAAGATCATGTTCGAGCAGTTCATCGGCGCCGGAATGGAGGCGACCGCAAAAGCTCTCTACGAGATCGGTAATGAGGATGAGGCAGGAGACGCTTCCGAACCGCCCCACTGGAATCTGGTCGGGGAGGACAGAAGAGAGAATTACCGCAGTATCATCCGTTTCGTGGGAGAGCATCTGATGGATCCCCGATCCAGAATCGGTATCCGCCATATCATCCCGGACGCGCCGGATACGCTGCATGAGCCGGAGGGAGAAGATCTCCGGTATCTCTGCCAGCTGCTCCATGAGGGATGGAGGATAAGGATGATTTCCGCCGGCTGGCGCTATGACGAAGTGGAAGACCGCGAGCTGCTCCGTTCTCCCCGACTCGCGGAGTATGAGAGCCTGTCGATCGATGCGCGTGATGCGATTGAGGGGACTCTGCTTCGTCACATCCGGCACATCAACCGGATGGGGTACGAATTTTTCCGCAAGTTTAAGCCGTAACAACAGATCATGACCGGGATCCACGGCATCTCTGCACAAATGGCTGCCTCATTACTTCAATGATCGGAAGAATTCAAGAAAGTGACGGATTTTTACGGCAGAACGATGCCGTTTCATCGCAGAAAGAGTGAATGGTATGAAAAACATCTGGAAAAAGGCAAAATATCTTCGTGAAAGAATCCGTCTGGACCGGAAAACCTTTCTTCTGTATACGGTGCTCCGTATTCTTGTCATTCTGACTGCCGTGCGGTGCTTCCTGACACAGAATTACGAAGGCTTCGCGCTCTGTCTTCTGTCGCTGATCCTTTTCCTGCTCCCATCATTTTTCGAGGAAAAGCTGAAGCTGGAAATACCGCCTCTTTTTGAGGGCATCATCTATCTGTTTATCTACGCGGCAGAGATTCTGGGAGAGGTAAACCATTATTACACGGCGATACCCGGTTGGGACACGATGCTTCACACACTGAACGGATTTCTGTGCGCGGCAATTGGGTTTTCTCTCGTTGATATCATGAACCGGAAGAGCCGGAGGCTCAACCTCTCACCTTTGTATCTCGCCCTTGTCGCTTTCTGCTTTTCCATGACGATTGGCGTAATCTGGGAGTTCGTTGAATTTACCCTGGATCAGCTTTTTTTCCTGGATATGCAGAAGGATTTTATTGTAAAGACCATCGGTTCCGTAACTCTGGATCCGACACACTCCCAGATACCGGTCAGGATCTCCCACATCACAAAGACGATCATCGACACGGCGGACGGTAAGACCTACACCATCAACGGCGGTTATCTTGACATTGGAATCATCGATACCATGAAGGACCTCATCGTCAATTTTATCGGTGCGGTCGCCTTCAGCGTGATCGGATATTTCAGTGTAAAATACAGAGACCGCAGCAGCAGCGTAAAGAACATCGCGAATGATCTGATGCTCCGCACGCTTTCCGATGAGGAACTGCTGAAACAGCGTGAAGAGATCGATAAACGGCTGGCGGAATCAAAGGAAGAAAGAACTAACCTGAAAAACTCACTGAAAACCAGGCTCTGACAACGAGATAAAACACGCTGCGCGAGTTTTATCTCGCTATCGCGACGCTCGCCGCACACGAATACTTCGCACTCGGCTGCGGCTCACTGTTCGCGTAAAAAAAATGGAATTTCTCCGGGAAGGAGGTACCTGATGAAACGGTATATCTCAGATCAGCATTTCTATGATGATGACGTCATGCTGCAGCTCGATCACCGGCCGTTCCGGAACGTAGAGGATATGAACGAGTGTATGATCCGCCGCTGGAACGATACGGTGAAAAGTGATGATGAAATCTATGTAATCGGTGACATGTTTTCCTGGTCCGGAACCGGTCGTGACCCTGAAAAGCTGAATGCAGTGCTGCACCGGCTGAATGGCAGAATTTATCTGATCATCGGCAACCATGATCTGAAGTGGTTTGACCGGCCTGACATAGACAGCGGACGTTTCGAATGGATCCGCCATTACGCGGAAATTCGTGATGCGGAGAGAAATGTCATCCTCAGTCATTATCCCATGCCCTTCTATGGCATGAATCACATGAGGGACAAAAACGGAAATCTCAGGACCTTTATGCTCCACGGCCATGTTCATGATACCAGCGAGGCGGAACTTCTCTATGATTTTGAGCGAAGGGCTGCGCAGGTGACCGTCACAACAGCTGGTGGAAGAGCGGAGCCGGTGATCTGCAACCTGGTGAACTGCTTCTGCGGCTACTCTGATTACCGTCCCCTGACGCTCGATGAATGGATCCGCAGAAGAGCGGAACTTTTGCAGTTTTTCTGAGAACGGAACTTTTGCAGTTTTCCGGGAGCGCATCTTGTGCAGCTTTTCTGAAAGTGTGAAATATCTGTGTTCTTCTGTAAAAATCAAGGGGAATCTTTTCCTGAATTGCGCCGTGAATTTTGGTGAATCATTTCGTGCCAACTGCGGTATAGTAAAAGGCGTAGTCAACAATCGCATTCATCTTTCGCGGGATGACGATAAGGATGTAATACGATGTTTCTGTCCAGCGCCCCGCATAGCGGACGTATACATGATTCAGCCGGGTTAAGCGGCCCGGAGAAAGAGGTACAGGTATGGAAACATTAATGGCAAACGCAAGAGACATGAGCAAGAAGGGAAGACAGCTGAGAAAACAGGGCTTCATCACCGGGTCAATTTCCGGCAAAAAGCTGGAACACTCCATCAGCCTTCAGATTCCTGAGAAGAACGTAAAGCAGTTCATGCTTCATCACACGGTTGGAAGCAAGGCCCTTGTCGATGTCGATGGCACAAAGTATATGACAATGATCAAGAGCGCGGATTTCAGCGTTCTGACCAATCATTATATTGATATGACCTTCCAGCAGCTTCAGGCTGATGAAAAGGTTAAAGGTGAGGCCGAGATCATTCTGGAGAATGAGGATCACGCGAACGGATTCATCACCAGCAACTGCAATGAGATTGAATATGAAGCATATCCGGCAGATATTGTTGATCATATTGTCATCAATGTTGCAGATTATCCGGTCAACACAGAGCTTCAGGTAAAGGATCTTGATATCGCGAAAAACGACAGAATCCATGTGCTGACTCCGTTGGATACCAGTGTTCTTCATGTATCCGAGCACCGGCACATCAAGGCAGAGGATCGTGCGCTGCTTGAAGACGAAGATGCCGACAGCACCGACACCAGCGCGTCCTGATCCGGTTTGCAGGATCTCCGGATCGGGAAAATCGATTGTTGCGCAGCAATTGAACAGATTTATCAAAAGAGCCACAGTCTGCTGCGGCTCTTTTTCTATCGTTTGCACATCAGCTTTTCTCCTGACTTTCAGTCATCGGCTTTCCACACCTCTGTTTCATTCTCTTCTACAATCCATGCAGTAGCGGTCTGTTTTTCTCTATTTTTCAGGCCATCCTTCTCTATTTCTCAGCCCTTGACATATGTCCGAAATCGGACTATACTTCTGAGATATAAGTCCGATTTCGGACATATTATCCTTCATCTATACAGAAAGGATCTGCCGACGTCAACTACCCACGATCTAAAGGCAGCGGGTTTCCGCCTGCGGCAAACGAAAGGATTTTATTGATGAACATTGAGAAGTCGCCAAATGAGGGACTGCTTGACCAGCAGAAAGAACTGAACCGCATTGCCAAAGAGTATGATGAGTGCTACCGGAATCTGTCAAGATTATATGGTATACCGGAGGGGCAGCTGTGGACGCTCTATGAGATGCGGCTTCGCGGCGGCGAAATGGCGCAGGCTGACCTCGTAAACGTAACCTTCATGCCAAAGCAGACAATCAACTCCAGCATCAAGAAAATGGAGGCTCTGGGGCTTATCTCTCTGTCCCGGGAGGGAAATGGCAGAAGGAAGACCGTCACTTTGACGGAGACAGGGGAGGCGCTTGCCCGAAGGACCGCGGATCGGGTAATCTGCGCCGAGGCGTCGAGTCTCTGTAAGATGGAAGAGCAGGAGAGAGCGCAGCTTCTCAGGCTGTTCGGAAAATATATTTCCGGACTTCAGCAGTCGGTGTCCGATGAACAGTTGAACCATACCAGGGATACGGACGGTTACGACTGCGGCAAGGCGTGTTCTCCGTAACAGAAAGATAACACGATTCTCAAGGAGGTTCCGATGAAAACCAACGCGATCCGTCTTTCGGATCATTTTACCTACCGCAGACTGTTCCATTTTACGCTTCCACCAGTGATCATGATGGTCTTTACCTCCATCTACGGCGTGGTCGATGGATTATTTGTCTCAAACTACGCCGGGAAAACCGCGTTTGCTGCTATAAATCTGATCATGCCGTATCTGATGGTGATGGGTTCATTAGGCTTTATGATCGGAACAGGTGGTTCCGCTCTTGTTTCCATGACAATGGGACAGGGCAGGAAGCAGAGGGCAAATCAGCTGTTTTCCATGATGATCCTGTTTACGGTCATAACCGGCGCGCTCACCTCCATACTGGGCAACCTCGCCATGGAAAAGATGGCCCTGTTCCTTGGCGCGACCGAGGAGATGATGCATGACTGTCTGGTCTACGGATGGATCGTGAACGGCTTCAATCTGGCATTCATGCTTCAGAACCTGTTTCAGAGCTTTTTTGTAACCGCAGAGAAGCCAAGGCTCGGCCTCTATGTTACGATAGCCGCCGGCCTCACCAACATGATCCTCGACGCGCTGCTCGTCGGCGTGTTCCGCATGGGTGTTGCGGGCGCCGCGTGGGCAACCGGGTTCAGTCAGGTTGTCGGAGGGGTACTGCCTCTGTTTTATTTTGCCCGAACGAATTCAAGCCGGCTCCGCCTCGAACCGTCGAAACTTGAGCTCTCTCCGATTCTCAAGGCCTGCGGCAACGGATCTTCCGAGCTAATGAGCAACATTTCCTCATCTATTGTCAGCATGCTGTATAATTTTCAGCTGATCAGGATGCTCGGCGAGGACGGGGTATCCGCATACGGAGTGCTGATGTACGTCAGCTTTATCTTTGTCGCCATTGACATCGGATATTCGGTCGGCTCTGCTCCGATTGTCGGCTATCATTATGGCGCCGGCAATACAGACGAGCTGAAAAACATGCTGCGAAAGAGCTCAGTAATCATGGGGGTCACGGGTGTCCTGATGACCGTTGCTGCCTTCCTTCTGGCAGATCCTGTTTCCAGGATTTTTGTCGGATATGATGCGGGACTGTATGCGCTGACAGTACACGCGTTCCGGATTTTCTGTCTTGGTTTCCTGCTGTCCGGATTTGACATTTATGCATCTTCCTTCTTCACCGCGCTGAACAATGGAAAGATCTCAGCCGCGATTTCTTTTCTGCGGACACTGGTTTTTCAGGGTGCCTGTGTCCTTCTGCTTCCGGGATTGCTCGGCGCGGACGGTATCTGGTGGGCGGTCACGGCGTCCAATGTATTTGCGTTTATCATATCTGTGCTGTTTCTGATCAGAAAGCGGGAGACGTACCACTACTTCTGACAGATGTATGTGTATTTTTTGGCGTGCATCCCTTTCGCTGAAAGGTGAAACAGAGTATACTGATTTATATCAGACTTGACTGCAAAGTTAATGTACCGTTTTCCGGAATTGTCCGCACAGTCGGCACGGGGAACCGGCTTTTTCTGAGTGGGAAAGGGTCCGTGAAGAAGAAAACCGGCCAAAGACTTCTGCTCCCTGAGAAGCAGAACAGCCGGACTATGATCTGATCTTTTCAAGGCCCCTTTTGCGGGCCTTTTTTATTTACGCGAACAGTGAGCCGCAGCCGAATGCGAAGTATTCGTGTGCGGCGAGCGTCGCGATAGCGAGATAAAACTCGCACAGCGTGTTTTATCTCGTTGTCACTCATGCCCGGCGGAAAAAGCAGGAATTTCACATCCTGCACATGCCGTTACACCACCGGCCGGTATCCGGGGAATCGGTGATAAAGTTTCCGGAGGTTTTATATGTTAAAAATCGCAGTTTACGGCAAGGGAGGCATCGGGAAATCCACGATGACCTCTAATCTGGCGGCAGCGTTTGCTGTTCTTGGCAGGAAGGTGATCCAGATCGGATGTGACCCGAAGGCGGATTCCACCTCGAATCTCCTGTCGGGAGAGCCGCTGATTCCCGTTATGAATTATCTGCGGGAGCATGAGGAGGATCCCTCAAGTCTTTCAGAGATTTCCCGAAGGGGATTCGGCAATGTTCTTTGTATCGAGACAGGGGGTCCGACCCCCGGACTCGGCTGTGCCGGAAGAGGAATCATTGCGACCTTCAACCTTCTGGATGAGCTGGAGCTCCTGGAAACGGAGAAGCCGGATGTGGTCCTCTTTGATGTCCTCGGTGACGTCGTGTGCGGGGGTTTTGCGGCTCCTATTCGGGAGGGATATGCGGATACGGTTCTTATTGTGACATCCGGAGAGAAGATGGCTCTCTATGCAGCTGACAACATTTCCACTGCCGTGAAAAATTTTGAGGACAGAGGATATGCTTCGGTCGGGGGAATCATCCTGAACCGGCGGAATGTTCCGGAGGAGGAGGAGCGGGTCCGTTCCTTTGCCGCAAAGAAGGGCATCGATGTCATCGCGGATATCCCCAGGTCCAACCTGATCAATCAGGCGGAGGATCTCGGCAAGACCGTGATTGAGAAGTTTCCGGATTCGGAAATCGCCGGAAAATTTATGGATCTCGCCAGAAACCTTCTCTCCGGGGCAGCTCCGGATGTGGACTCGCAAGAAGCCGGGCAGGCTGAACGTTTTCATTTTTCCAGACTATATGACTGTAACTGCTGACCGATTCCCGGGAAGTCAGAAGATCCTGACCGGGGGACCTGATCATCCCTTGTCCCGCAAACGGAGCGGCTGCAACCGGTATACAGTCATGGGATTCTGCCTGCCGGCAGAGGATTGCCTGTAAAAACAAGCTGACACAGCATTGTCTGGAAGCCAGGCCGTCACAGACTCTTCCGGAAGATTAAGCTGACAGAGGATTGCTTTGAAAAATAAATCTGAGAAGAACTTTAAAATCGAACCGAATTACTACACTGCCGCCGAGCTTTCCAGGGCGGGAAAAGATCATATTCCCGATCTCTATCAGACGGGACGTCACCTGATCTATTCTTCTCCGGCCACACTGGCTTACAATTCACCGGGGGCCGAGGGCTTCGGCGTTAAGCGGGCCGGGCTGTCCGTTCCCGGATCGGTCATGCTGATCGTATCGCCGGGGTGCTGCGGCAGAAACACCGCTGAAATCACGAGAATCCGCGGCTATGAAGATCGTTTTTTCTATCTTCAGATGGATGAGACGGATCTTGTTACAGGGCGGCATCTGAAAAAGATACCGGCTGCGGTCCGCCGGATCGCCGGATCTCTTCCGGTGAAGCCGTCCGTGATCATGATCTGCATCACCTGTGCGGATGCTCTCCTCGGCACGGATCTGGAACGGGTATGCCGCAGAGCAGAAAAGGAAGTGAACCTTCCCGTCCGCCCGTGCTACATGTATGCGCTGACGAGAGAGGGCAGAAAGCCGCCGATGGTATATGTGCGGGAATCGCTGTACTCCATGCTTCCCCGTCAGAAGAAGAGAAGCACCAGTGTGAATCTTCTTGGATATTTTGCGCCGCTTCATCCCGAGAGCGAGCTCTTCTCTCTCTTAAAATCTGCGGGAATCCGGAAAATCCGTCAGATTTCAGCCTGTAAGGATGTGAATGATTTTTACAGAATGGGAGAAGCAAACTTCAATCTCGTGCTGAATCCCGAAGCAAGGGGAGCAGCTGAAGCGCTCACAAACCGGCTGGGCATTCCCAGCATCGAGCTCACCCGTTTCTACGAGACGGATCTGACCGGGCATCAATATCAGGCATTCTTTGCGGCACTGGGCATGACTGTTCCGGAGAACGTGAATGCGATGACAAAGGAGAGGGCGGACAGTGCGGGGGAGGCGCTCCGGGCAGAATACCCGGATCTCTCATTCAGCATAGGAGAGGTTGTAAACGCCAATCCTTTTGAGCTGGCGCTCGCTCTTCTGCGGATGGGCTGGAGGGTAACCGAAATTTTTGCAAACCCTGCTGCTGACTGCTATCCCTACATCGACCGCATCGCCGCCCTGTGTCCCGACATCCGGGTGTATTCCAACACAGATCCGTCGATGCTCGGCTATGAAATCCGCAGTGCGGAAGGAACCAGCGGCACGCATATCACCATCGGAAAGGATGCCGCATACTATCATCCGGACGCCCTCCATCTGAATTTCAATGAGGACTCCCAGCCCTTCGGCTATGAAGCTGCCTGGTATCTCTGGGAGAGGCTTGGAGAACTCGTCCGGGAGAAGGTATCACCTGCACGGGAGGGCTCAACTCCTCCGCAAAAATTATCCGCGCAAGAGGAGGCGGCAGTCCCGATGGCACCTGAGAGGGCACTTGCCGGACCGGTAAAGGGACTCGATATGTACCTGACTCCCTTTGCCCCGGATCAGTCCGGCGCTGTCTCTGCGCTCTATTCACTCGATGGAATGATCGTCATTCTGGACGCGGGAGGATGCACCGGCAACATTCTCGGATTCGATGAGCCCAGATGGCAGCACCACAAGGCAGCTGTCTTCTCCGCGGGACTCCGCGACATGGATGCCATCATGGGAAGAGACCGGGAGCTTGTTCAGAAGGCTATCTCTGCATTTTCCGGAACGGAATGCTCGTTCATCGCCCTGGTCGGAACTCCGGTGCCTTCCATTATCGGAACGGATTATCGGGCGCTTGAGAGGATGCTGGAGAAAAAATGCGGCTGCCCAGTCATCAGCATACCAACCTGCGGAATGAAAACCTGCGAATCCGGATTGGAGCAGACATATCTGACCTTATTCCGTTCTTTTTCCGGGAAAGGGAAAGCTTCCTCTTCAGATGGCAATCTGCCTGGCTATTCGCATAGCGGAACGGCTTTGTCTGGTCACCCGGCAGAGGCGTCCGGAACTGCCGGCGTGATCGGGTGCACTCCGCTGGAATTCGTGGACATCGCGGACCAGAAAAGAATCCGGGATCTTTTGAAGAGTAGAGGATACGGAAGAGTTGTTTTCTACGGCTCTGATGCAGACCGGCAGGATTATGAAAACGCCGGGGAGAACGTCAGGAATTTTGTCCTGTCGGGAGCAGGAATCCGATCCGCCGAATATCTGCGGGAAACCTTCGGCACTCCTTTTGAAGTCGGATATCCGGGCATCGCCTGGTATCTCAGGAACCTGCCGTCCGGTTTTGAAGACACCTGCCGCGCAGGTACCGCAAGAATCCTGATTCTGCACGACCCTGTGGCAGCGGCTTCGCTGAAGGCTGCTCTTCTGGAGAAATTTTCCGGAGAGAAGATCAGAATAGACTGCGCATCCTTTTTTGCGGGAAAAGCCTGTGAACAGGATTCATATACCGTCAGCGGTGTGCCGGTGAAGCCGGATGTGTCCCTTCGGGAGGAAAACGACCTTCTGTCACTGCTGCGCGAGAAGACCTACGATTATATCTTTGCCGATCCCGCCATTGCGAAAATTCCGGCGGGAGGGGCATCCCTGATTTCATTCCCGAGCTTTGCCATATCGGGGAAAAGAATTCTTACCTGAGAGGGCATCAGCCACAAGAACAGAAACCGTGTTTTATCATATTTGTGCAGAGCTTTGAAAAAATTTTTTATCATGATTTTTAGAAGGCTTTTTAGGAGAGCCTTGAAGAAATTTGCAACAAATGCATCAGAAAGGAAGTAAACAGACATGTGTGTTGGAATATCCGCTAAAGTGGTCAGTATCAAGGGCGGCGTCGCGATTGTAGATGCCGGCGGCGCAAAGAAGACCGTTTCCTCCGAGCTTCTTACCGACCTGAATCCCGGAGATTATGTGATGGTGCACGCGGGATCGGCGATCGCGAAGATCACCGATGACGATGAGGAGGAGACGGATTCTCTGCTGGAGGATCTCAGATGAATCAGATGGACAGAGCAATAAGCATCCTCCGTGGATATGACGGACCGGAGGTGCGGATTATGGAAGTGTGCGGCACCCATACCCACGAGATTTTCCGTCAGGGCATACGCGGCATTCTTTCTCCGGCGATTCACATGATCTCCGGCCCCGGATGTCCTGTCTGCGTGACCGGGACGGGCTATATCGATGAGGCACTGTGGCTGGCGGAAGAAAAGGAATGCACCATTCTCACCTTCGGAGATCTGGTCCGTGTTCCAGGCTCCAGGGAATCTCTGCAGAAGGCGCGCGCAAAGGGCGCAAAGATCCGCACGGTGTATTCTCCACAGGACGGTGAAGCATACGCGGCCGCACACCCGGAGGAGGAATGCGTTTTTCTCTCGGTCGGATTCGAGACGACCACGCCCAGTTCCTGTATCGCGGTAAAAAATGCGATTCGCGATAGAATCCGGAATTTCAGTCTCCTCACGGCCAACAAAACGATGCCCATGGCCTACGAGGCGATGAAGGATTCTACCGATCTGTTCCTCTACCCAGGCCATGTACATGCGATAACCGGGCTCTCCATACCGCGTATGCTCGCGGATACCCATCAGGTATCCGGTGTATGCGCCGGCTTTACGGCCAGAGAACTCGTAACCGCCCTTGCGGTTGCCGTGACGAACTTTGAAAAGGGCGGATATTTTTTCGTGAACTGTTATCCCAGAGTCGTCCGGGAAGAGGGACAGTCGGAGGCGATCCGGCTCGTTGATTCCATGATGGAACCCTGTGATGATCTGTGGCGGGGAATTGGCCGGATTGAAGGCTCCGGAATGAGGCTGCGGCCGGAATACGCGGAATATGACGCCAGAAGCCGATACCAGATTCCTCCCATGCAGGGCAGAACAAATAACGGGTGCAGATGCGGATCCGTGCTCCAGGGCAGGATCGAGCCCGGGCAGTGTCCACTGTTCGGAAAAGTCTGCACGCCGGAGCATCCGGCCGGGGCATGTATGGTATCCTCCGAGGGAGCGTGCAGCGCATACTATCTTTACGGATCCCATCAGACGCTTCTCTGATCGCGAGAAGTATCTGCGCTTTTGCCGCAGCTGTTCTGCGGGCGGCAGGGGGACATGAAATCACCGCTCCGATCAGAGCATGAAACAGCAGCAGCCCTGTTCGTGACATATTTTGGAGACATTTACCCAGAAGGAAGGATAAGCTGACAATTATGAACGATACAGTCACACTTGCGCACGGCGCAGGCGGTAAACAGACGGCCGAGCTGATCGACCGCGTTTTCAGAAAACATTTTCAAAACCGGTATTTCACATCCGATGATGCCTCCGTACTCCCGGCGCCCTCCGGGAAGATGGCAATGACGACGGACGGATTTATTGTGTCCCCGGCGTTTTTCCCTGGCGGAAATATCGGCAAGCTGTCAATCTGCGGAACGGTCAACGATCTGACGTGCATGGGCGCCAGACCTCTTTACATGACCTGTGCCTTTGTCATAGAAGAGGGATTTTCCATGAACGATCTGGAGAAGATCGTATCCTCGATGGAAAAGACAGCGGCTGAGGTGGGAGTTAATCTGGTCGCGGGGGATACCAAGGTCGCGGGAAAGGGGCAGGCAGACGGATGTTTTATCACGACGACCGGAGTCGGTGAAATTATTGACGGTGTATCGACATCGGGAAAATTTGCGGCTCCCGGAGATTCTGTGATCGTAACCGGAGATATCGGACGTCACGGCACGGCAATTCTCCTTGCCAGGGACGACTATGGAATTGATGCGGATGTGACGACTGACTGTGCGCCGCTGTGGCATCCGATTCACGCGCTTCTTCAGGAGGTTCCCGGTGTTCACGTGATCCGTGACGCTACGAGAGGAGGTGTCGGCACCGTTCTCTACGAGATTGCAAAGGAGGCAGGTGTCGGTATCTCCCTCGAAAGAAACAAAATTCCCGTCGCAGAAGAAGTAAAAGGCGTCACTGGAATGCTGGGCCTTGAACCTCTTTACCTTGCCTGTGAGGGAACCATGGTACTTTTTGTGCCGGAAAACCTGACCGGTAAGGCTTTGAACATCCTGCGCGGGCAGAAATATACTTCCGGAGCGGCTGTCATCGGTACAGTAACCGCCGAGAACAGTGGAAGAGTTATTATGGAGACGGAAATCGGAGCAAAGACCTATCTCCCGGAACCCGGAAACGAGCTGCTGCCAAGAATCTGCTGACACAATATACATGAGACGGGGCAGCAGTCCGCAGTTTATACAGCTTGCGGCACAATTTTATCGTACGGGCGTTTTCCGGATAACAGCTGCCGCCGGTCGTCATTCTATGATCGTCTGTAACGGGGATGCGCATTGATACAAATCGGAGGATGGAAGGACAAATGGATAGCGAAACACGGGTAGCAGTCATTTCAATTATTGTTGAGAATCCGGACGTCGTACCCGAAGTCAACCGGATTCTTCACGAGGGAAGCGGTTTCATCATCGGGAGAATGGGAATTCCCTACCGTGCGAGAAAAATTAACATCATCAGCATTGTTCTGGATGCGCCGCAGCCAGTTATCAGCGGAATTTCCGGAAAGCTCGGAACCATTGACGGCGTCAGCGTAAAAACCGCTTACTCTAACATTTAACGGTCCTATTCGAGGTAACTATGCTTCATTCGCTGAATACGCCGGATAACGGCCGAAACAATATCATAAAAATCCGGGACGCTGCCACGGGACGTACCTTTCCCTGGGGGCTGGAATATAACTGTCCCGTGCATGAGCACTGGAATATCGTCCACACCGGCATGCTGATTCCGGAATGTCATCAGATCTATGTCTGCACAGATAATTGTCTGCGCGGCGTCATTATGACGGCAGATGAGATGGATGCCGCCGACCGCATTTCATCCGTCATGCCGGACGAAACGGAAATCTTCGACGGAAGACTGGAGGAGATCACCATACGCGGGATCAAGGATGTGATCCGAAAGCTGCCGGAGCGGCCGCGGGCGGTTCAGCTTTTTCCGGTCTGCATGCATCATTTCATCGGATGCGATATGCGATACATCTTCGATCAGGTGGAGAAGGCATTCCCGGAGATTGACTTCATGGAGTGTTTCATGGACCCGATCCGGCAGAAGCTGACGACCACACCGGAACAGCGGCAGCGTTTTCAGATGATGAAGGTGCTCGCAAAAGAGAACGTACCGGCAGATTTTTCAAGCGTGAGCATACTCGGAGAGAATCTGCGGACGAGGGACAGTGACTTCCTGGAAATCCTACAGCAGGAGGGGTTCCGAATCCTGCAGGTGCAGGACTGCCGGACGTATGATGAATATCTTGCGATGGGACACTCCTTTCTGTGGATCACGAAGTCACCGCTGTCCAGATATGGTCTGGAAAGGGCGTCGTCTCTTGGCGGGAGAAAGAGCCTCTATCTCCCCGCTGCTGTGAATTATGACGAAATCGACGATCAGCTCGGCTCTCTTATGAATCTGTTGTGTGAAGCGAGCGGCAGATCACGGGCGGAAGCCGGAGAGAAGCTCTCGGTCCGGATCAGAGAGCAGCGCGCGCTGACGGAAACGGCCTTCCGGGAGGCAAGAGCTGTCATCGGTGACACGCCGATTGTACTGGACTACATCTGCGAGCCAAGGCCCGTGGGATTCGCCCGGATTCTCCTGGAGCACCATCTCAATGTCGTGCGCATCCTGGCGGATCAGGTGAGCCCGGAGGAAGCTGCCGACCTGGCCGCACTGAAAGAAAGATATCCAGATATTGAGCTGATGTCTACAGGCGCCGCAGATTCACTGTATGAACGGGAGCGATTCAACGCGCAGTATCGCCCGGTGCGCTCTGAATCCGGATCAGCACCCGGAAAAGTCCTCGCGGTCGGCCCAAAGGCCTCTTTTTTTACAGGAAGCCCGTATTTCGTCAATGCGATAGAAGCCGACGGCGCCACCGGATACATGGGAATCCGGCACATGCTGCGGCTGATGTGCGATGCGCTTCGGGAACCGAAAAATCCCGAAATTGTAACGGGAAAAGGCCTTGGCCTTCCCGGTGTCTGGGATCCGCTCTGCGGAGAACACCCGAAGAAGGGCGCGTTTTTTCTGACCTGAATAATATGCCATAACCTGTAAAAGCTGCGGATTGCTCCGTACTACGCACTCTCGCAGTCTTACAGGTGACTGATTTCGTCGGTCAGCCGCGGCTTTAGCCCATCGCTTCAAACTTTGTGTGGGGGATGTGGCTCACTGCCTGCACATATTCGCACTTTCGAGCCGCTGACAGGGAGAGAGAATCTGACGATGAAAGAGACCTACAGAGTGCTTCCGGTCTGGGCCGGAGATGTATCCGGCATTGCGGGAGCTCTATATGAATTCGGAGGAATGACGGTCATCCATGACCCCTCCGGATGTAATTCCACCTATAATACGCATGATGAACTGCGCTGGTACCGGGAATCTTCAAACATCTTTATTTCAGGGCTTAACATGAAGGACGCCGTTCTGGGAAACGATGAACGGTTTATCCGGGATATCCTGGATGCCCAGAACGCTCTTCCGTCGCGTCCGGAATTCATCGCGCTCTGTAATTCGCCAGTGCCATGGCTGAATGGAACGGATTTCGAAGCCATTGCAGGCATTCTGGAACGAAAGACCGGAATACCATCGTTCTATGTCCCTTCAAACGGATGTCATGACTATGCACGGGGAGCGGGCCTCGCCTGGCAGAGACTTCTTCAGAAGTTTCTCGGAGAACGAAAAAACACCGCGGCGAAGGCCTGCGTCAGAAGAAAAGAGGGAGAGGCCATTTCTGTCAATGTGTTCGGTATGATGCCGCTTGACTTTGCGGCAGAGGGATCCGCGCTTTCTCTGGAAAAGCTTCTCCGGAAACGAGGATTACGGATCCGGACTGCTCTGGCGGACGGTAATACCTGCAGCTTCCGCTGCCTTCCCGACATGGCGGAGGCGGACGTCTCGCTGGTTCTCTCAAAGGCAGGGCTTCCTCCGGCAAAATATCTGAGCGACAGATACGGCATCCCATATGTGATCGGCGTTCCGCTTGACGATGAGGACGATCCCACTCTGCAGCAGCTTGTGACCGCAGGATTCAAGGGAGCAGCTTTACGGGAAAAGGAGCCGGAACATGAGGCACCGGACTCCCGCCCGCCGGTAATTTTTCTCACAGAGCCGGTACTTGGCACATCGCTTGCTTCGATGGTCCGCCGGAGAACCGGACGAAAAACCATCGTCGTCGACCCGCTGGAAACCGATCCGTCCGTCCGAATCCCGGGCGTTGATGCGGCTCACTTCGGCGAAGAGGAAATCGAGGCATTTTTGACGAGCTTTCCGGATGCGGATCTCGTCTGTGATCCCATGTATGACCATATCCTCCCGGAGCCTGAACGTATACGCCGGATTTTTCTTCCGACGCTTGCGCTTTCCGGAAGAATCTACCGGAATCATTTCGTCAACTATTTTGACAGCGGCATTTCAGACAGACTGGTTCGCCTTCTGCTCTCAGGTTGATTTCTGCCATCTCTGCATTTTCCTTTCTCTATAAACATTAATACCGGGAACAAGGAAGGATGCATCCTGACACAGAATCCTCAGACAGGGCAATTTGCGTATGAAATTGTTGGATACACATAAATTCAGGACATCAGGAGGAAACCGTTATGAGCATGAATGAAACACCCTCATCAGAAAGAGTGCAGATCGGATTCTTCGGGCGCAGGAATGCCGGAAAATCCAGTGTAATCAACCGTCTGACCGGACAGAGCCTTTCCGTGGTATCGGATGTCCCCGGCACGACAACTGATCCGGTCCGGAAGGCCATGGAAATCCACGGGCTCGGGCCCTGTGTGGTCATTGATACCGCGGGCCTTGACGATGTGGGAGAGCTCGGAGCGCTGAGGGTCCAAAAGACAAAGGACATGATGGATCGGATTGATCTTGCCGTCATTGTAATCGGGGATGGGAAAATATCTCCGGATGAGAAGGAACTTCAGACCCGGTTCGCAAAAAAGAATATTCCTGTCATCTTGTGCTTCAATAAGCAGGATCTCGGTCTGCCCGTCTCGCTGCCGGAGGATGCGGTCCAGGTCTCAGCGGAGACCGGATACGGTTTTGATGAGCTGACACATGCCATCCGGGTCCGGGCGAAAGAGAAGATCCGGACAGCGGGGATGCTGGATGATCTTATCGTGAAAAATGATACTGTCATTCTGGTTATTCC
The DNA here is from genome assembly GCF_052117805.1 of Bilifractor sp. LCP21S3_F8. NCBI lineage: Bacteria > Bacillati > Bacillota > Clostridia > Lachnospirales > Lachnospiraceae > Bilifractor > Bilifractor sp. LCP21S3_F8. The sequence continues at coordinate 42,136 of NZ_JBQKIK010000003.1, forward strand.
CATGGACGCGGAAGCCCCAAAGGGAAGAATTATTCTTCCTCAGCAGATGGTTCTCCATGAGATTCTGCTCCACCACGCTTCCGCCTGTGTGTGCCAGACGGAAGAACTGGCAGATGTCCTGAACCAGAACCCGGCTTGCCGTCTGGTCATCACCGACTCCCAGGCGTTTTATCGGGTGAAGGATATCGTTCCGGACAACGTTCCGCTCACCTCTTTTTCCATTCTGATGGCCCGGTACCGCGGCTATCTTAAAGCGGCTGTTGAAGGCGTACGGGAAATAGAAAAACTGACGGACGGAGACACGGTTCTTGTGGCTGAGGGATGCACACATCGCCGGACCTGCGGAGACATCGGATCCGTAAAGATTCCGGCGCTTTTAAAAAAATACACCGGCAGAAAACTGAACATCGAACTGTCTTCAGGCAGCACGATGAAAGAAGACTTGTCCTCCTGCCGGCTCGTGATCCACTGTGGCGGGTGTGTGCTCAACGACCGGGAGATGGCTTCACGGCGCGATCACGCCATCCGTCAGGGCACACCGATTACAAATTACGGCATCGCGGTTTCCTATATGCGGGGAATCCTCGGCAGGTCCCTTCGCATGCTCCCGGAATTCGCGGAGCTTGCGGCAGAACTTCCAACTGTCTGAAAACAGCTTCCGGCAGCCGGAAGCCAGCTTCCCCGGAAGTGATAAAGCAGCGGAGCATGTGGCTTTATGCGGTATGTGACGCTGTTTACAGCATGGCTGTTTAAGAAAGGCTTGGAGACAGAATTTTATGAACAATAAAGACAGAATCCTGCAGCTCCGGGAACAGAAGGTACTTCCCCGGGATGATTTCAAGGCTCTGCTTACAACGATGAATCCGGCGGAGGAAGACTTCCTGGCAGGGAACGCCCGGGAAGTCCGGGAACAATACTACGGAAATGAAGTTTACCTGCGGGGGATCATTGAATTTTCCAGCTACTGCAAAAACGACTGCTATTACTGCGGAATACGGAAAAGCAATACGAAGGCCCAGCGCTATCACCTGACCCGTGAACAGATTCTCGAATGCGCCGATATCGGATATCAGCTGGATTTCCGAACCTTCGTGCTCCAGAGCGGTGAAGACCTGTCCTACAGCACCGAGGATATCTGTGATATTGTAAGCAGCATCCGCAGAAAGCATCCGGACTGCGCGATAACTCTTTCGATCGGCGAGAAAACCAGGGAAGAATATCAGGCATACTTTGACGCCGGAGCAGAGCGGTATCTGCTGCGCCAGGAAACTTCAGATCCGGCGCATTATGCCAGACTTCATCCGGCGGAGCTTTCCATCCGGAACCGCAAGCGCTGTCTCAGCGACCTGAAATCCATCGGATATCAGGTCGGCTGCGGGATCATGGTCGGAAGCCCTTATCAGACCTGGGACAATGTGATTGCTGATCTTATGTATATGCGGGATCTGCAGCCGCAGATGATCGGAATCGGCCCGTTTATTCACCACAAGGATACTCCGTTCCGCTATGAACCGGACGGAACACTGGAGGATACACTTCATCTTCTGAGCATCCTGAGATTAATGTTTCCAGCGTCGCTTCTCCCGGCGACCACGGCACTCGGAACGATTCATCCCAGGGGTAGAGAGATGGGAATACTTGCCGGCGCAAATGTTGTCATGCCAAACCTGTCTCCAAAGGGAGTCCGGGCGAAATATATGCTCTATGACGGAAAAATCTGTACGGGGGACGAGGCTGCGGAATGCAGGGCGTGTATGGCGAGGCGGATCGAAACAACCGGCTGCCACGTTGTGATATCCAGAGGCGATCACCCCGACTTTCGCGGTGCAGCGGAGAAACAGACAGGTGTGAACCATGAATCATCTCCTGTCGCTTCTGTTTCGGGCGGTGCGGGGGAGACGGAGAACGGGCAGCTGTGAGATAGGAATTATTGCCTGTTGCTTCCGTTTCCAGCGGTGCGAGAGAAGCGGGAAACAGGAAAGCCTGAAACCGTATCGGCTGCAGGAAACCGCGCATTACGACAGACCACAGGCTGTGAAAAACCGGAGGAGTCTTACAGCCAGGAGGATATAGAAAATGACAGACACCGCAGACATCATCAGACAGATCAAAATATACGGCATTGTACAGGGGGTCGGATTCCGGCCGACAGTTTCCAGACATGCGGCTGCCTGCGGCATCCGTGGCACTGTCTGCAACAAGGGTTCCTTCGTCGAGGTGATTGCTGAGGGAAACGACGCAAAAATCAACGCGTTTATCCGTCTGGTCCGCGAACAGCCGCCGAGACGGGCAGTGATTCTGAAGATGGATGTCCGTCCACTGAAAGCAGCGCCACATTTTTCGGATTTTTCAATTATTGAAAGCCGGAAGACAAAAGGAGAGATCTTCGTGTCCCCTGACATCGCCATTTGTGACGAATGCCGGGCGGAGCTGCTGAATCCGTCTGACCGGAGATATCTGCATCCTTTTATCAACTGCACCTCGTGCGGCCCGAGGCTTACGATCCTTGAATCTCTTCCCTATGATCGGGAGCGGACATCCATGAAGGTATTCCCCATGTGTCCGGAATGCCGTCACGAATATGTCACCCCGTCCACACGCAGATATGACGCCCAGCCTGTCTGCTGCAACGACTGCGGTCCCCATGTTTACATCCTTCCAAAAGACGGGAGTGCGCCCTCGATCACCGGCAGAGAGGCAATCCTGGAGACCCGGCGCATCCTGATCGATGGCGGCATCGCGGCAGTCAAGGGCATCGGCGGCTTTCATCTCTGCTGCGACGCCTCCAATACAGAGGCCGTCCGGCGTCTTCGGGAGCTGAAGCACCGGCCGTCGAAACCTTTTGCGGTGATGATGCGGGACGAAGCCTGTGTGCAGGCTGAGTGTTTCCTGACAGAGGAACAGAAAGCCATCCTGACAGGTCACCAGAAGCCGATTCTTCTCCTGCAAAAGAAAGACAACATCCGACTGTCGCCAGCAGTGGCCCCGGATAATCCCAGCGTCGGCGTTATGCTCCCTTACGCTCCGGTTCAGATTCTTCTCTTCCAATATGATGATGGCCGCTCCATGACGCCTATGCTGGTCATGACAAGCGGAAATGTCAGCGGAGCGCCGATCTGTCACAACGACCGGGAGGCACTTGAAGAGCTTTCCACCATCGCAGATATCATCCTGTCGAACAACCGCGCAATCAATATCCGCTGTGACGACTCCGTCATGGATTTCTACCGGAACAACCCGTACATGATCCGAAGATCCAGAGGCTACGCGCCGCTCCCATACATGGTCACTGAGGGACCGGCCCCCGGACGGACGGTTCTGGCAATCGGCGGCGAACTGAAGAACACCTTCTGCATCGGAAAAGGAAACCTTTTTTATCCATCATCTTATATTGGAGATCTTGCAGATGTCCGCAGCGCGCAGGCACTCCGGGAGACAGTCGGACGCTTTGAAACTCTGCTTGAGGCAAAGCCGGATCTGGTTGTCTGTGATCTCCACCCCGGTTACCGGTCCACGGAAATCGCCGGAGAACTTGCGGCCGGCGTCCCGGTAGTGCGCGTCCAGCACCACTACGCCCATATTCTCTCCTGTATGGCGGAAAATGATCGGACGGATGCCGTGCTCGGCCTTTCCTTTGACGGTACCGGATACGGAACCGATGGCACTATCTGGGGCGGAGAAATATTGCTTGCGGACACGCATGGTTTCCGAAGGCTCGGAAGTGTGGAACCCTTCCTGCATATCGGCGGAGATACCGCCTCACGAGAGGGCTGGCGGATCGCCGCATCCTTGATCATAAGCCTGTTCGGAAAGAATGACCGGGGACATGGATCCCGTGACAATTGCGCGGTTCTCCCGTTCCCGAAGAATGACAGAGGACATGAATCCCGTGACAATTGCGGAATTTTCACGCTCCCGGATCAGGGCGGCAGCCCATTATCACAGGAGGAACGAATTCCTCCGTGGAGCCGGAACGAAATCGATCATCTGTCGCCGGAAGAGATCATGACAGCGCTTGATCTCTGTTCTCCGACAGAGGCCGGAATTATGCGAAAAATGCACGAAAAGCGGCTGAATGCCGTCGTATCTACGAGCTGCGGGAGAATCTTCGACGCAGTCAGCGCAATCCTTGGTATCCGCAGAGCATCGACCTTCGAAGGAGAAGCCTCTACCACCTTAATGTACCGCGCCCTGCAGTACCAGAAGAACCATTGTGACACAGAGAATTCGTACAACACGGATCTGAATAACCGGGATCCATATTACAATCCAGAAGCCGCAGTGAAAAAAAACGTCAAACCGGAAATTGAAATTTCCGGTTCCGGAATATTCCGGATTCCCACCGGAAGGATTGTCAGACGGATCATTCTGGGTAAGCTTTCCGGAGAAGATCCGGACCGGCTTGCCTGGTTATTTCATGATTTGCTCGCGAGAGAGACCTGCCGTCTGCTCGTTCATCTCCGCAGGCTGGACTGCCGTCTGCCCGACACCGTTGCCTTATCCGGCGGATGCTTTCAGAACACGCTCCTTCTCGAGATGATGCAGAATCTGCTCGAAAAGAACGGCTGCCACGTGCTTACGCATCACCTGGTCCCCCCAAACGACGGAGGGATCGCGCTCGGGCAGGCATATTACGGCGCCTGCCTCAGCGGGGAAGATCTGCCTGTGAGGTAACCTGATGGTCACCCCGGAAAAACGCCTGCGATATTTCCGGCCGGGGAAACCCCGCTTCTGAGGCAACCTGATGATCACCCCGGAAAAAGCACCTGCGATGTGTCCGGGCGGGGCAGCTCTGCTCTCCGAGGTGCTCCTTGCGAAAAAACAGTGATCCGTTATAATAGTCGCAGAAAAAAGATCAGGGGAGAAGATCATTCACACATGCTTGGAAGGACGCATTTTTTTATTGGAATCACGACAGCACTGGCGATTTTTGAGCCGTCCTCCCTGCCGATTCTTGTGGCAGGAACCGGGGCCGCAGCCATGGGAGGAATTCTGCCGGATATAGACGCCGGAACGTCCGGGGCCTCAAGAGAGACTGAGAAAATCATCGGGGTATGCACCGCGGCAGTATCCCTGATCATACTGGCCGATTATTTCTTCCATATCGGTATCTATCAGTCACTGATGTCCCGGAGCAGCACATCGCGTGTTATCGCCGGAATCGCAGCCTTTCTCCTTCTGTGCGTCATCGGGAGGAGGACACATCACAGGAGCTTTATGCATTCCTTTGCGGCGATGATCCTTTTCTGCCTCTGTGTCAACGTCATCTTTCCCCAGATCACCTGTTATTTTGCCGCAGGATACCTCTCCCACCTGCTCACAGATCTTCTGAACCGGCAGTGGGAGCTGCTTCTGTGGCCGTCAAAACGTGGATTTTCTCTAAAAATGTTTCGCTCGGACGGCGTCGTCAACTGGCTGATGTTTGTCGCCTTCTTGTGTACCTCTGTCTATCTGATTCTGGTGTTTTCCCCGTTGAAACCACTGGCAGACGCAATCACAGCCGGGATCAAGCCGAAACTGGCTGCCGCAGTCACAGACGCAATCAAGCCGAAACTGGCTGCCGCAGTCACAGCTGCAATCAAGCCGAAACTGACCGCCGCAATCACAGCTGCAATCAGGGGGAAAATGTCGGGAGGTTCACTGCCCGGATCATCGCTTATCTGGCAGCAGGTCAAAACTTAAGGAGACAAAGAAATGCTTCTTGAAATAAAAGACGGGACAGTAAGCCGTGACGGCATCCCGGTACTCAGCCGTTTTTCCTTTGAGATCCGGGGAACGGAGAAGGCAGCAGTTGTCGGCCGGAACGGCGCGGGAAAGACGACACTGCTCGACGTAATATCCGGAAAGCTGGACCTGGATGCCGATGAAAAGCATCCGGACGCGGGGCTCACCCGCTCACGGGCTTTTACGACGGGGATGATGGATCAGAGATTTGCCGGGGATCCGGACAAAACCCTTGAGCAGGCAGTTCTGGAAGCAGTGATGTCCGGTAAGCCGGCTGGATACCGGTATTCCAGGGACCGTTATGACGATGAACAGCTCTATGACCGGATGCTCACGGGCTTCGGGCTCGCTAAGAGTGACAAGACCAGGAAACTTTGTGAATTTTCGGGCGGAGAACAGCGTAAGATCATGCTGATCCGGCTCCTCCTGGCCGAACCCGATGTTCTGATCCTCGACGAGCCCACCAATCATCTGGATCTGGAATCAGTAGAATGGCTTGAACATTATATCCGCTGCTACCCGAAGGCGGTGATCCTGGTATCGCATGACCGATATTTTATCAACCGGACTGCTGATGTGATCTGGGAGGTCGCAGGCGGACAGGTTACCCGGTATTCCGGCGGATACACCGCCTATACGGAAGAAAAGGCAAGGCGATACCAGAGACAGCTGAAGGCATATGAAGCGCAGCAGGCGGAGATCCAGAGAGAAAGAGAACTGATCCTGAAATTCAGGAACAAACCCAGGAAGGCTGCCTTTGCCCGCTCCAGAAAAAAAATCCTTGACAGGATGAATCCTGTGGAAAAGCCGCGAACGGACGATGCTTTCATACACACCGGAGACCTGCTTCCCGCGCGCCCGGGCAGCAAGTGGGTGTTTGAATGCGTTCATATGAAAATCGGTTACCAGAAGGACCGTCCTCTCAAGGAAATCTCTTTCCGGATTCGCAGAGGACAGAAAATCGGTGTGATCGGGCCGAACGGGTCCGGAAAATCAACCTTTCTCAAGACGGTCGCGGGTCTTCTGTCCCCTCTGGATGGAGAGCGGAAGAGTGGCGCACACATCGAATCTGCCTATTTTGATCAGTTCTCCGCCGAAATCGCCGGAGAAGAGGCAAAAAGAAATGTTCTGGAATGGTTCCATGACCGTTATCCTTCGATGAACGAGAAAGAAATCCGTGATTTTCTGGCTGGTTATCTGTTTCGCGCCAGAGACCTCGGAAAAATGGTGGAAAACCTGTCCGGCGGGGAAAAATCGCGCCTGGTGCTTGCTTCCCTGCTAAATCCCCGTCCGAATTTTCTGATTCTGGATGAACCGACAAATAATATGGACATTCCCGCAAAGGAAACACTGGAATCTCTCTTTCGATGCTACAGAGGAACCATACTTTTTGTCTCACATGACCGGTACTTTCTGAGCCGTGTGGCGGACTCTCTCTTACTGTTTGATTCCTGTGAAACCGGAATCCACTACTATCCGTTCGGATATGACCACTATATGGAACAGAGGGAACTCGCGAAAAGCGGAACAGACATCGCCGCGCTTCGGACCGCTGAGGATCAGCGGTTAATTGAGGAATTAAAGGCGGTTCCGAAGGCAGAGCACTTCCGCCTTCGGGAATTTTCCACTGAAGAAGCGACACTTGACTGGCGTTTCGGCTTGATACGACCGGAGCTGGAGACCTCCGGGGAAGCCTTCCGGAAGATCTGCCTAAGGATGGAAGAGGAACAGAGGCAGATTCCGGAAACGCTGGATGAGTACATGAATGCCGATTCCATAAACTATCATCAACGCGAAGAGGCGAGAGATGTCTGGACTGAAAAATGTCTGGACTGGTATGATGTTTGGCTCGACACCCGGGAAGCAGAGGAACCGTAACGAGATAAAACACGCTGCGCGAGTTTTATCTCGCTATCGCGACGCTCGCCGCACACGAATACTTCGCATTCGGCTGTGGCTCACTGTTCGCGTAAAAAGCAGAAATTGCCCGGAACCGGAAAATTCTCTGGCCCCGGGCAATTACATTCTGGATCAGAAATCAAATCAGTGTAATCCGTCCAGATCTTCATTGTTTCGTTCCATTTAAATCAGTTTTTCGATCTCCGCGCTTACATCCTTCATTTTTTCCGTGGGCTCAAAACGCGCCACAACATTTCCTCCGCGGTCCACAAGAAATTTGGTGAAATTCCATTTGATTTCCGGGTTGTTCTTGTAATCGCTGTCGATCTTCTTCAGCATAGCGCTCATCATCAGAGCGGTGGGACCCTTGCCAAATCCATGGAATCCCTGCTGGCTCTTCAGATATTTATAGAGCGGAAGGGCATTCTCACCGTTCACATCCGATTTCTTCATCTGCGGGAACTGTGTGTTGTATTTCAGGGTGCAGAACTGATGGATTTCCTCATCAGTTCCCGGGGTCTGTCCGGCAAACTGATTGCACGGAATATCGATGATTTCAAGTCCCTTATCATGGAAGGCCTCGTAGATTTCCTCCAGATCCTTGTATTGCGGAGTAAATCCACAGCCGGTCGCGGTGTTCACGATCAACATAACCTTCCCCTTGAACTGTCCAAGTGAAACTTCCTCTCCCTGAGGAGTTGTTACCGAATAATCATAAATACTCATTCTGTCGTCCTTTCTGCTGTTCCGCCGGCATCATCTGTGAATCATTCTCCTCTGCAGATGGCCATGATCTGACGGCGGCATAAAATATATCGTATGTTTTTACTAAATTGAGCGCAATAACATTGCGTAAAATCTTTGCGCAATTACATTGTATCAAATTCAATGAGAAAAGCAAGCGTTTTTTTATTTTTTCAATTACGTTTTTCAGGCATTTTTCAGGCATGTATCTGTACGGAAAACGGTTAACGGGATAAAACACGCTGCGCGAGTTTTATCTCGCTATCGCGACGCTCGCCGCACACGAATACTTTGCATTCGGCTGCGGCGCACCGTAAAAAAAGCCGCAGGCTTTTACACCTGCGACTTTGCGGAACCCAAAGCAGCCTGACGGCTCATACCGTCGCGCACAACGCACCTGTTACCAGATTCCTCCGTCACCGCCACTAAGCACGAGGATATGGCGGCTGCTTTTTTTATATGACCCGGGCCATCTGATCGTCCTTCACCAGATAATCCCGGACCGCTTCTTCGAGCATTTCCTGATCAGCCTTGCGATCGGTATGCGCCTCCAGAAAAACGTTCCGACCTACCCCAAAGTAGATCAAACCAAGAACCGACTTGGCGTCGATCACGGTTCTGCCGCTGTGCAGATCAACATCAAAAGGCATTTTCTGGATTCTCGCAGAAAAAACAGACGCTTCCTCAACGGAAGGAATATTTACGATGTAACGAGTCATACTCTCACTCTCCTTCATGCTTACAAAGCAGGTCCGGCTTCAGTTTCGGGATGGGATCGATCCCACATACAATATGGAAACGTCTCCATCCTTAGCAGACATCATAGCATTAGAAAAATAGATTTCAAATCAAATCCAAAGATCTATGAGTCATAAATTGCGGGTCTGTGTCAGAACAGACCGGAAGCATCGGCGCCGGGAGATCTCTCGTCTTATTTCAGAGCACATGCCGGCAAAAGTCATCTGAATTTTAAGTATTCCAGAGTCGCGATGTGCTTGTTTTCATCCATAATTTGTTGTTCGTCGGTGAAAAATGTGCTATTGTAGCTAGGTCAGAAGTACTTGACCTACTTTAGAAGAAACATAGGAGGAATAGACCATGAGCAGCATTTTTATTCCGGACGGCTACCATTCGGAACTTGATCTGAAGGAAACACAGATCGCGATAAAGAAAGTTAAAGATTTTTTCCAGAACCAGCTGGCCGCGGAACTCAATCTTCAGCGTGTGTCAGCGCCTCTTTTCGTAGATCCGGAATCCGGCCTGAACGATAACCTGAACGGGGTGGAAAGACCTGTCAGCTTCGGAATTAAAGAGCAGAATGAACGAAAGGCTGAAATCGTTCAATCCCTCGCGAAATGGAAGAGATACGCTCTCGGGCGCTACGGCTTTCAGCCGGGACAGGGACTCTACACGGATATGAATGCGATCCGTCGGGACGAGGACACAGACAACATTCATTCTATCTATGTGGATCAGTGGGACTGGGAACGCGTCATCACAAAGGAGGAGCGGAACCGCGAGACGCTTCACAGGATCGTAAAGAATGTTTACGAAGCCCTCCATGTGACAGAGAAGTATGTCGAGAACAAATTTGAATATGTGCACTGCATCCTGCCAGAGCAGATCACCTTTGTGACCTCCCAGGAGCTTGAAGATATGTATCCGGACGACTCCCCGAAGGACCGCGAGTACAAGTTTGCCAAAATTCACGGTGCGATCTTCATCGAGCAGATCGGCGGAAGACTGAAGTCCGGTGAGAAGCACGACGGACGAGCGCCGGATTATGACGACTGGTCTCTGAACGGTGACATCATTGTATATTATCCGGTCACTGATATTGCTCTGGAGCTTTCCTCAATGGGCATCCGGGTGGATGAGGATTCTCTGAAACTTCAGTTGAAGGAAGCCGGATGTGAGGAGAGAGCGGAGCTTCCCTTCCAGAAAGCAATTCTTGAGAAGAAGCTTCCGTACACCATCGGTGGCGGAATCGGACAGTCCCGTATCTGCATGTTCTTCCTCAGAAAGGCGCATATCGGAGAAGTTCAGGTCTCCCTGTGGCCGGAGAAAGATCTGAAGTACGCAGCGGACCACGGTGTAACGCTTCTCTGATGAACAGGCGCCCCGTTTTGCGCGGAATTACCTGCGGACAATGACCGTTCGCACACGTTTTCTCATTGCCGTTTGCCTCATGCCGCGGTAAAATGAGTCAAAAGGAGGTCCCGTCTATGGAGAAATTGAGCGACTTGAAGAAATACATCAGTGGGAAGAAAAAGGGATACGGAACCGCGTATTACGGAACGATCAACGGAGAGACCATCTATCTGTCCGCAGGTATCCGTGAAATCTATTTCGTCGGCAGTGAATTTCAGACAATCATCCATTATGTGACACGGTTCCAGAAGGGAGACTTCGGGGAAGCTCCCGACAGAGGAAAGGACGAAAAAGCCGGTCACGAGTACGGCTGTTATCCGGGAAACCTCGAGAGCGACAGCGGCGAGGACACGAGCGTCTGGATTCACAGAGACGCAGAGGCAGTGATTGTCTATTTTGCCTTTGAACGTTGAGACGGTTACAGCTTCATTCCGAGGGGTAAAATGAATATGGTCTGATGCGGTCCCGGGACCTTTGCGCGAATCACCTCTGCGCTGAGGCCTCCGGGACCGCTCATTTTTTTGCGCGAACAGTGAGCCGCAGCCGAATGTGAAGTATTCGTGTGCGGCGAGCGTCGCGATAGCGAGATAATACTCGCGCAGCGTGTTTTATCTCGTTGGAAGAATGATGAAATAGTTTCATCATTCTTGTGAAGATACATAAACAAAAATTGTTTACAATTCCGGTGTTTTCTGTATAATAGTAAAAGTTGAGTGCAAATCAACATAAAGATGAACAATATCAAACAGAATAAAAATGATTATGCAAGAAACATTGCCGCATACGGTATGAAGCCGCAGAAATTCAGAGAGGATTTTGCAATGAAGAACACAGTTGAAATCAGATGGCATGGCCGGGGAGGCCAGGGCGCCAAAACCGCAGCGCTGCTTCTGGCAGATGTCTGCTTTAAGACCGGCGCGTATGTGCAGGGCTTTCCGGAATATGGTCCGGAGCGGATGGGCGCGCCGATCACCGCGTTTAACCGCATCAGCCGGATGCCGATCCGGGTGCATTCTAATATTTATGATCCGGACTATGTGGTTGTCGTAGACGAGACTCTTCTTCACGCTGTTCATGTGACTGACGGTCTGAAGGAAGAGGGCGCCATCATTGTAAATACGCCGAAAACCCCGGATGAGATCCGGCCGCTGCTTCGCGGATATCAGGGCAGAGTAGTCACTGTCGACGCAAGAGAGATTTCAGAAAAAGCACTCGGAAAGAATTTCCCGAATACACCGATGCTTGCAGCAGCAGTTGCGGTCAGCCGGGTCATGGATAAGGATTCTTTTGTCGCCAACATGCGGGAATCCTTTCAGCACAAATTCGCGAAAAAGCCGGAGGTCATCGATGGAAACATGCGGGCATTGGAGGATGCCTTCAGAGCGGTCGGTGATTGAACCGCCGGTCAGTGTGCCGGCGTGCAGTTGTATCCGCCTGCAGCGCGTGAGGACATTTAGGTTGTGTACGGTCATTCGGTTATGTTCGGATACACATTGATAGCCGATACGCAGCTGTATGCGGACATGCATTGTGCGCGGATTTGCACTTGTATCTGAGCGGACGGAAGTTATAGAAAAGATCAGAGAATATACGGACTTCGCGTGAAGCGAATGTCCAGAGAGGATTTTTTATGCGTACCGATATATCACAAATCAACGAACAGACGCCCTGCGGCGGTCTTACGGAAGGCATGCAGATTTTTGCGGGCGGAACCTCCAGACAGTTCAACACCGGAGAATGGAGGACAAATACCCCTGTTTATATGAAGGAAAAATGCAGACAGTGCCTTCTGTGCTGTCCGGTCTGCCCGGACGGAGCTATCCCCTTTCAGGGCGGCAGACGATTGGATTTTGACTATATGCACTGCAAGGGATGCGGCATCTGCGCAAAAGTTTGTCCTTTTGACGCAATTGTCATGAAGGAGGGCATTGAACCATGAGTAATCTGGAAATCATCAGGAGCAGAGAAATCAAGGAGAGGATGTCCGGAAATGAAGCGGTCTCCTATGCGATCCGGCAGGTTGAGCCGGATGTCATGCCGGCATTTCCCATAACACCGTCTACGGAAATACCGCAGATGGTCTCGGCCTACATCGCGAATGGTCAGATGGACACCGATTTTATTCCGGTCGAGAGCGAGCATTCCGCAATGTCTGCCGCTATCGGCTCTGAGGCAGCGGGAGCACGAACCATGACAGCGACATCCTCCGCTGGGCTTGCTCTCATGTGGGAGGAGCTGCTGCTGGCGGCATCCAACCGGCTGCCCATCGTTCTGACCCTGGTGAACCGCACGCTTTCCGGTCCGATCAACATCAACTGCGATCATTCCGACGGCATGGGCGCGAGAGATACCGGCTGGATTCAGATCTACGCGGAAGACAACCAGGAGGTTTACGACAACTATATTCAGGCATATCCGATTGCGGAAGATCCGAGAGTTCACCTGCCCGTGATGATCTGCCAGGATGGCTTCATCACAAGCCATGCCGTGCAGAACATCTGTCTTCTGGAGGATGAGAGCGTGAAGAAATTCGCCGGCACCTACGAGCCGGAGGAGTTCATGCTGAATCCCGGGAAGCCGGTTTCCGTCGGTCCTTATTCGATCTCAAACTATGAGATGGAGGCAAAGAAAAATCAGGAGACCGCCATGGAAAATGCGCGCCAGGTCATCCTGGAGGTCGCGGAGAAGTTTGAACAGATGTCCGGAAGAAAGTACGGATTTTTTGAGGAATACCGGACGGAAGACGCAGACTACATCATGCTGATCATGGGTTCCGCTGCCGGGACAGCAAAGGAGGCGGTTGACGAGCTCCGCGAAAAGGGATGGAAGGCAGGCGTACTGAAACTCCGTGTCTTCCGCCCCTTCCCTGAAGCGGAAATCGCGGAGGCACTTCGGAACTGCAAGGCGGTTGCAATCATGGACCGCTGCGAAAGCTATAACGGAAACGGCGGGCCTCTCGGCAGTGAGGTGACGGCAGGATTGTACCGAAGCCGGGTATTCATTGAGGCGGTCAATTATATCTACGGTCTCGGAGGAAGAGATTTTACCGTAGATCATGTAAAGGAAATATTTGCCGAGCTCCGGGCTGCTGTGGAGGAAGGCACACCTGTGCAGCAGCACAAATATGTGAATCTGCGCGGATAAACACGATATCAGAACCCGAATATACCCTCATAAACAGGAGATAATCAGAAATGAGTAATGACTATAGCTTAAAAACGATGCTCGCCAGGCCGGAGAGGCTTGCGCCGGGCCACAGAATGTGTGCCGGCTGCGGGGCAACCATCGCCGTCCGCGCCGTTCTCCGCGCACTGAAGCCGGAAGATCATGCAGTGATCGGAAATGCCACCGGTTGTCTTGAGGTTTCCTCCTTTATGTATCCATACACTTCCTGGGAGGACAGCTACATCCACAACGCTTTTGAGAACGCCGGAGCAACGCTGTCCGGCGTTGAGACCGCCTATAAAGTTTTAAAAAGAAAACATCGTCTCGGGGAGAAGGATTGCTTCAAATTTATCACCTTCGGGGGTGACGGCGGCACCTACGACATCGGATTTCAGTCCCTGTCAGGCGCGATGGAGAGAGGACACGACATGCTCTACGTCTGCTATGATAACGGAGCCTACATGAACACCGGTATCCAGCGGTCCTCCGCGACGCCAATGTTTGCGGATACTACCACCACTCCGGCCGGAACAAAATCAGCCGGCAAGGTACAGTACCGCAAAGACCTTACCGCCATCATTGCCGAGCACTATGTTCCATATGCCGCACAGACTACTCTGACCAGAGACTTCAAGGATCTGCACAGAAAGGCGGAGAAGGGAATCTATACAGAGGGTCCGTCTTTCCTGAATGTAATGACCCCCTGTCCCCGCGGATGGAGATATCCGGCAGAAAATGTCATGGAGATCTGCCGTCTTGCGGTCGAGACTTGTTATTGGCCGCTCTTTGAGGTGGATCACGGCGTCTGGAAGCTTTCTTATGTGCCAAAGCACAAGCTTCCAATCGAGGACTTTCTGAGAACGCAGGGAAGATTCCGCCATCTGTTCAAACCGGAGAATGAACACCTGATACAGGTTTTTCAGAATGAAGTGGACAAGCGATGGGAGGACCTCCAGTACAGATGTTCGCGATACTGAGCTCCTGCCTTCTGAATACTCCTGAATTCGGAAAATGAACGGCAAAAACGGACGCGGCAGAGGGGCTTCCATATCGCACATAAATATGTTACCCTATTTATGTTATTGTGCTATCATTTCAATAGATATAGTCAATAGATATGGCCGGCAGGACTTTTCAGAGATCCTCCGCGCAGAGATTCATATCAAGGAACAGAAATCCGTATAAAGAAAGGGAATCGATGACACTACTTACGTATCAGGTATTCAAAACTGTTGCAGAGATGGGAAGTTTCCACAAGGCAGCTGATGTACTCGGCCTCACGCCGTCCGCTATCAGTCATTCGATCTCCGCGATGGAGAAGGAACTTGGTTTTGCGGTTCTTACCCGCAACAAATCGGGAGTCACCCTGACCAATTACGGAGAACACATTCTTCCCTACGTGAATTCGGTATTGAACAGTGATGAGCGTCTGCAGCAGGTCGTGGCGGAGTATAAGGGCCTGAAGACCGGAACTGTGAAGATCGGCTGTTTCTCAAGTGCTTGCACCAACTGGATCCCGGATATCATCCATTCTTTTGAGGCGCAGTATCCTGCAATCCGGATTGAGGTCTTTGAGGGGACCTACGATGATGTCCGTTACTGGATCAAGAATGGAATCGTTGATTTTGGCTTTCTTTCGGCATCGAGCGCCGGAGATATTCCGATTGAGATTTTTTACAAGGATCCTCTGCTCTGTATTGTCTCCGCCGACTTTGAGAAGAAATCCGAGGGAGATACCATCGGAATTGAGGAGATGAGCCACCATCATTTCGTGGCGCAGAGAGAGTCCACCGACGCCGATATACAGAATTATCTGCGGCAGAACAATTTTTCCACGCAGATTCGCTATCACGTACTGGATGACCTTTCTACGGTCATCATGGTCGCAAAGGGATTTGGAATCTGTATCATGCCTGAACTCGTCATGAACGACATTCCCTATAATGTCAGACGATATCGCATGGATCCGGACGCATACCGGGAGATCGGCCTGGCGTGTCTGAATCCTGCGTTAATGGCTCCAGCTGTACGAACCCTGTATCAGTACATTCTTGATACCTGCCGGAATATCTGAGCGCAGATTTTATGCATCACCCAAAAGGAAAGGGGTAAGAAGACAGGAATGGAAAAGGACGTTTACATTGCAGATCCGGGAAGATACTCCGGTATGACTTACAACCACGTCGGAGCCAGCGGGCTGAAATTCCCCGCGGTTTCTCTCGGCTTCTGGCACAACTTCGGCAGCAACGGCAATTACGACAACATGAAGGCAATGTGCCGGACCGCCTTCGATCTTGGCATCACCCAGTTTGATCTCGCAAATAATTACGGCCCTGTGTACGGAAGCGCCGAGGCAAATGCGGGAAGAATCCTGCGCGAGGATTTCATGCCGTACCGGGATGAACTCGTCATTACAACTAAAGCGGGCTATGATATGTGGGAAGGCCCGTATGGAAACTGGGGAAGCAAAAAATATCTTACTGCCAGCATTGATCAGAGCCTGAAGCGTCTGGGACTGGAATATGTTGACATTTTTTATCATCACAGAATGGATCCCGAAACGCCTCTGGAAGAGACAATGGACGCGCTGAATCAGATCGTCAGAAGTGGCAAGGCGCTCTATGCCGGAATCTCAAATTACGACAGAGAGCACACCGAACGCGCGATTGAGATTGCAGCAGAGATTCATCTCCCGCTGATTGTTAATCAGCGGCGTTATTCCATTTTTGACCGTACCATCGAAGAAGACGGCGTGAAGGATTTCTGCTACGAAAACGGAATGGGCATCATCGCCTTCAGCCCTCTCGCGCAGGGGTTGCTCTCGAACCGGTACATCAACGGGATTCCGGATGACAGCCGGATCGCGAAGGACGGAAGATTTCTCCATGCCTCCGACCTCACCGAGAACAGGCTGCGTCAGATCAGGGCACTCGATAAGCTCGCCGGCGAGAGAGGACAGACGCTTGCCGAGATGGCGCTTGCGTGGATCCTCAAGGATGATCATGTCTGCTCAGTTCTGATCGGTGCCTCAAGACCGGAGCAGATTGCGGAAAATGTAAAAATTATCGGTCACACCGATTTCAGTGATGAGGAGCTGATCCGGATAGACCAGATCTGCGGCATCAATTACGATGAAAACCACAGGCCTTTCTAACCTTAAAAAGAATTTCCTTTTACCGGTACAATACGACGAAGTTGTTTATCCTTCCGCAAAAATTGTACCGGTATTTTATTTACGCGAACAGTGAGCCGCAGCCGAATGCGAAGTATTCGTGTACGGCGAGCGTCGCGATAGCGAGATAAAACTCGCGCAGAGTGTTTTATCTCGTGGCCTTGCACAATATTCTGAATATAATTATATTCATAAATTATTATCAAATAACGCTTGACAAAGTGAAGATATATCAGTATTATATAAGTAACAACAAGATATCTTTCCGAACCGGAAGTTTCCTCTTTTCTTCCCTTTGAAGAGTTCCTGACAGAAGATAGTGCAGAAACTCCACAGAAGAGAAACCTTCCCGGAACTGTCAGTGGATGGTTCTCGGAAGAGAATGAATTCGAGAGAGCAGATGCTTATGGTGAACCTGCGCAGCAGGTTGCAGAAATGACGATTCCAGGAACGCGAAATGCTTCTGAAGACAGAAGATGAGTGATTCAAAGGAAGAGAGAATTCAAAAGTCAGCACTGAATACAGAATTCGGAAACAACGGCGGAATCTCAGGAATAAGATCTGGAACCCCAGGGTGAAAGGCTTTTCAAATTCAGGAGACAGGAAGGAATCTTGATGAAATAACAGAATATAGAAAAGGAGGTTATAAAGTGAAGCTTCTAGAAATTCATTAAAAGGGCTGTTTCGTGACGAGAAAGCGGAACAGCCCATTTTTTTGTCCTCTTTCCTGTTTCTCTTTTCCTCTTCCTTGTCCTCTCTTCCTGAAATACAAACCTTTCGTCTGCTGAACGCGGGAGCTCTCTGCGATCATGTCATGCTGTGTGCAGTTGACCATCCTTCTTTTTTCTCTCCGTTCTTATTCTCTCTTCTCGATCTAAATCAATATTTCCATCTAATTTTCAGATCCTGCGAACGATAAGCCGGATCCACAGATGACTTTCGCTATTATTCATAATCCGGATTTTCTGATTTTGTGCAAATGTATGCGTAATATATCTTTCTGCCATATGGTTTGCGAATAATCATGGTCTAAAGATATTTTATCGTAATCCTGCGAATTTTATACACAAATGATTGAAAAACGCGGAACAGATGTCTATAATATTGTTATCATCAGTTTCAGACAACGGATGAATCCACACAGATCTTTTATGACACGCAATCCGTCGCGATTTGTCGCTTCTTCGATATGCAGAACGTTGCGTTTCATAAGTGGAATACCAGCCAATTGCACAGGCCGGCGGAGAGAAGCCGGATAACATCTCAAACGTATATCACTGACAACGCACCTATATTCTTGACCTATATTCGTGACCGTAATGCCGGTGATTTTTTATTTTTGCAGAAAAGAGGTGGTGACAGTATGCTGTCCGATGCGATTCAGACTGTGAAAGACGCGGAAGCGGAGGCCGAAGCCCGGATCATTGAAGCAAAGAACCGCGCCGCATCCATCGTAAAACAGGCAGGCATGGATGCGGACCGGATCCGGAAAGATGCGGAGCAGGAAGCCGCCGCAGATTATTCAGAGGCGATGGAAGCTGCGAAGGAAGCCGGAGAGCAGCTGCTGAGGGAAGCCTCTGCAGCAGCCGGGCAGGAATGCGCAAGGCTCAGGCAGAAGGCAGCGGAACAGGAACCGGCGGCAATAGAGAACGTGATACGCCTTGTACTTGGCGGATAAATAAAGGTGGAATCTGAATGGCAATTGTAAAAATGCAGAAGCTTGGCATCTGCGCATTGAACCGCAACAGAAAGGCCATTCTTGAGACATTGCAGTCGATGGGGATCATGGAGATGCGTCTTGAGGATCTGGGCGAAACCTCCGATTTGTCGGAGAAAGACACACAGGCAGCCAGATCCAAATATGAGAAGCGCGCTGCCTGCTTTGAGGATGCACTCACCCTCCTGAAACAGTACCCCGGAGGAAAGACCGGCGGACTTTTTTCAGGAAAGGAGGCTTTGGAACGCTCCGTCTACCAGGAAGCCATCCGGAACCGTCATCAATTCAATGTCGAGGTCGCAGACCTTCTGTCAGCGGAGAGAAAAATCCAGGAATGCGGCGTTATCATACAGAAGGACGAAAATCTGAAAGAAAGTCTTACCCCGTGGAGGAATCTCGACATACCGATGAGCATGACCGGAACCAGGAAAACATCTGTTCTGATCGGGACGCTTCCGGGAATCTGGAGCACGGAAAAGATTCTCGCGACCGCTTCCGGCAGCCTTTCGGAACCAGCCGCGGTCATCTGTGAGATTTTGTCCTCCGAAAATGAAATGACCTGCATCTGGGTGCTTTGTCTTGCCGATGAGGAGCGCTCTGTGGAGGAAAGCCTCCGGTCAGCGGGTTTTGTCCGTCCGTCGCTTCCGGTGACCGGAATCCCGGCAGAGGTGATTGCCGGATGCGAGAACGAAATTCGTGAGCAGAAGCAGCAGATTGAGAATCTGAAGGATCGGATCGCTTCCTATGCGGGTGAGAGGGAAAACTTCCGGATCATGGCGGATTATTACCGCACCCGCGCGGAGAAGTACCGGCTTCTCGGTCAGATTCCCATGAGCAGAAACGTGTTCTTTCTGGAAGGATGGGTTCCTGCCGCCCAGGCTGAACGTATCGGGCAGTTTCTGTCCGAGAAGTATGGCGCCTTTGTGGAGACCGAAGAGAAGCGGGAGGACGAAATCGAGCCGACACTTCTGAAAAATAACCGTTTTGCCGAATCGGCAGAGGGAGTTCTGGAATCTTACGGCCTGCCCCAGCATGGCAAGGTGGATCCGACGGCAGTCATGTCCGTGTTTTATGTGTTTTTCTTCGGGATGATGCTCTCAGACGCCGGGTACGGGATCGTCATGGCACTCATCTGCAGCATCCTTCTTTTGAAACACAGAAATCTGGACCGCGGGCTGAAGCGCTTTCTGAAGCTTTTTTTCTTCTGCGGAATATCCACAGCCTTCTGGGGGTTCATGTACGGCGGATTCTTTGGGGACGTGATTGATGTCGTCGCTCATACATGGATGGGAGTTCCGGCGGATACCGTTGTTCTTAAGCCTCTGTGGTTTGCCCCGCTCAACAATCCGATGCGGCTTCTGATCTGGTGTCTTTTCTTCGGTATCATACACCTGTACACCGGTCTCGGCATCAAGGGTTTTGAGATGCTGAGGGATCGCGACATTACTGGTTTTTTCTCTGATGTGGTGTCCTGGTACCTGTTTCTGACGGGATTGATCCTGATGCTCCTGCCGACGGATCTGTTCCATTCCATCTCGGGAATGACCTTTGTGTTTTCTGACGGAGTCTCCGTTTCGGCAAGGGCTTGTGCGGCAGCGGGCGCTCTGATGATCCTTCTGATGTCGGGACGTTCCAGAAAGAACTGGGCGATCCGTATCGCGCTCGGCGCCTATGATCTCTACGGAGTAACCAGCTGGCTGTCCGATGTTCTGTCTTATTCAAGGCTTCTGGCTCTAGGGCTGGCAACAGGCGTCATCGCGAATGTTATCAATATGATGGGCTCCATGTTCGGTTCAGGGCCCGCGAAAATAATCATTTTCATCGTGGTATTTCTGCTGGGGCATACCCTGAATATCGCGATCAACGCACTTGGGGCATATGTTCATACAAACCGGCTTCAGTACGTAGAATTCTTCGGCAAGTTCTATGAGGCAGGGGGCAGACCCTTCGCTCCTTTCCATACAATGACAAAATACATCCAGATCAAGGAGGAAAAGTAACTATGAATATGGGAATGGTTTTTGCACTCATGGGCGCTGCACTGGCGACAGCACTGCCGGGCATCGGATCTGCCTGGGGAGTCGGAATCGCCGGTCAGGCTGCCGCGGGAGTTGTGTCGGAGGATCCGGAGCAGTTCGCAAAGGTTCTTCTGCTTCAGCTTCTCCCGGGCACACAGGGTATCTACGGATTGCTGGTAGCCTTTATCACACTCTCCAGCATCGGGATTCTCGGCGGCAGCCCTGTAACAGATACCGCGACCGGCATGCTTTATCTGTTCGCCTGCCTGCCGATTGCCCTCGTAGGGTTGATCTCCGCCTATCATCAGGGAAGAACCTCTGTGGCCTCCATCGGACTTATCGCAAAGAAGCCTGATCAGTTCGGAAAAGCCATGCTGTTCCCCGCGATGGTTGAGACTTACGCTATCCTGGCGCTTCTGATTTCCATCCTTTCAGTGAGCGGAATCTGATGAACATCCGCGTCTGCCAAAAATACGTCAGCGGATAGACAGCAAAACCGCCGTACACATGTGGACAGGCAGGAACCCCCGAACAGATCCGCTGCCCACAGCCGGAAACATGTTGGCGGATAAACAGAAAACAGGAATGACAGGGAGACAGATATGGAAGGATTAGAAAAGATTACCGGGAGTATCCTTCAGGAGGCCGGGGAGAAGGCTTCCGCCATTCTCCGAAAGGCACAGGACGACGCGGAAGAAATATTGAAGAGGGCAGAGAATGAACGCACAGACCTGCTTGTCCGGACCAGACAGAAGGCAGAACGCGACGCGGAGACCTATGCGGCATCGATTGCCTCCCGGGCTGCGCGAGAAACGCGGGAGGCACTTCTCTCGGAAAAGCAGGCAATCATCCATAAGACCATACAGAAAGCCTGCCATGAACTGGCAGACAGAGACGACAGCCAGTATTTCAGGATGATTGAGGACCTTGTACGCAGATATATCCGGGCGGAAAACGGAGAGATCCTGTTTGGACAGAGAGATCTGCACAGACTTCCCTCCGGCTTTGAAGACCGGCTTGACCGGATCGCAGGGGACGCCGGTGGATCGCTTCAGATTTCCAGGAATCCGGCGGATATCGAAAACGGATTTCTGCTTCGATACGGAGGAATTGACGAGAACTGTACTCTGAAAGCGCTCTTTGAGGAGAAGATGGATCTGCTTCAGGATGCGGTTCATGAGATGCTGTTCCGACAGGAGAAACGATATGAGTGACCTGGACTACATATACGCGGTTGCCAGAATCCGGGTGAAAGAGAAGCTTCTGCTCTCGGACGAGGATATCCGGAGAATGTCCGAAATGAAGGACTGCAGGGAGATCCTGCAGTTCCTGTCTGACCGGGGATGGGGTGACGGTTCACCCCCAGAGGATGACGGTGTACAGATACTGGAAGCAGAAGAGAAGAAAACTGCGGATCTGATGAAGGAGCTCAAGGCGGATCCCGGTATTTTCCGGGTGCTTTCCTACCCACGGCTGTATCACAATCTGAAGGCCGGAATCCGGGAGCTCTGCACAACGGATCACCCGAATCATCTGTATTATGACATCGAGGGTTTTGGAAAAGAGGAAATCCGCAGAATTCTCAGAGAAAAAGATTACGGTGCGCTCCCGGAGCATATGCGAAAGCCGGCACAGCGGGCGCTGGAGACGATGATCCGCACCCAGAATGGTCAGAAATGCGATCTGATCATCGATCGGGGATGTCTGGATGCCTGCGGGAGAGCCGGACGCCGGTCCAAAAACCGGCTTCTGAAGGATTACGAAGAATCTTCAGTAGCTGTCACAGACATCAAAATAGCTGTGCGCGCACAGAGAACCGGTAAGGATCTGGAATTTCTGAAGGAGGCGCTCTCCCCGTGCAGCACTCTGAATATCGATATTCTGGCAGCAGCGGCTGTCTCGGGAGAAGCTTCCCTCAACGATTATCTCAACAGTCATGGATTCGCGGAGGCTTGTGAGGCGCTGAAGGATTCCCCTTCCGCCTTTGAATGCTGGTGCGACAACCGTATTATTGAAGCTATTCTTCCACAAAAGAGAAACAGTGTGTCAGTCGGACCTCTGATCGCCTATTATCTGGCCAGAGAGAATGAAATACGAATGGTACGGATTCTTCTGACGGCGAAGGCCAATGGCTTTTCCGTAGAGAATATACGTAAACGGATAAGGAAGATGTATGGTTAAAGTAGCAGTCATGGGCGATTATGACAGCATCTACGGCTTTGCGGCCATCGGGCTGTCCACATTTCCGATTCGGAACAACAATGCCGCAGAAGGGTCAAAAATCCTGAAAAATCTCGCGGAGAACGGTTTCGGCGTCATTTATATCACAGAAGAGCTGGCCGGCGTCCTCGCCGGCGAAATCAGCAGATACCGGGACAGACTGTTCCCCGCAATCATCCTGATACCGGGGATCCGGGGAAATACCGGCGAAGGCGTATCCTCAGTGAAGAAATCCGTGGAACAGGCGGTTGGAAGCGACATATTGTTTTCCGGCTGAAGTCTTTACCCGGTATGATGATTCAGCGGATCGCATGCCCATGGTCCGCGCACGTCCCGCAGGACCGATGAAACAGGAAACAGAAGGAGAGCATATCGAATGAGCACAGGTACAATCAGAAAAGTTGCCGGCCCTCTTGTGATCGCCGAAGGCATGCGTGATGCGAATATGTATGATGTCGTGCGTGTAAGCAGAGAAAGACTGATCGGTGAAATTATCGAGATGCACGGTGACAGGGCTTCCATACAGGTTTATGAGGAGACACAGGGCCTTGGTCCGGGCGAGCCGGTGGAATCTACCGGAGAGCCGCTGTCTGTGGAACTGGGTCCCGGACTGATCGGTTCCATCTACGACGGAATTCAGCGCCCCCTGAACAAGATCATGGAGATCACCGGGAGCAATCTGCTTTCCAGAGGAGTAGAAGTCCCCGCGCTCGATCATGAAAGGACATGGGAATTTGCTGCATCCGTCAGGGCGGGGGACGAGGTTTCCGCAGGCGACATCATCGGCACCGTTCAGGAAACCACGGTCGTCACGCACCGGATCATGGTTCCCAATGGAATCAGCGGCAGAATACGGGATATCCGGTCCGGATCCTTCCGTATCGACGACGCAGTCGCCACAGTAGAGACAGTCTCCGGCGATGTAAACCTCACACTGATGCAGAAATGGCCGGTGCGAAGAGAACGCCCCTATGCCAGGAAACTGCCGCCGGAGATGCCGCTGATCACGGGCCAGCGCGTAATCGATGCTTTCTTTCCAATCGCGAAGGGCGGCGTCGCTGCAGTTCCGGGCCCTTTCGGCTCCGGCAAAACAGTAATTCAGCATCAGCTGGCCAAATGGGCTGACGCGGATATCGTTGTCTATATCGGCTGCGGCGAGCGCGGAAATGAAATGACCGATGTTCTGAATGAATTTCCGGAGCTTACAGACCCCCGGACGGGTGAGTCCCTGATGCAGCGGACTATCCTGATTGCAAATACATCGGATATGCCGGTGGCGGCGCGTGAAGCGTCGATCTATACCGGAATTACCATCGCTGAATACTTCCGGGACATGGGATATTCCGTTGCGCTGATGGCCGATTCCACATCCAGATGGGCAGAGGCGCTCCGTGAAATGTCCGGCCGGCTCGAGGAAATGCCCGGTGAGGAGGGCTACCCCGCTTACCTCGGTTCTCGTCTGGCACAGTTCTATGAGCGCGCGGGCCACGTCATCGCACTCGGAAAGGACGGAAGAGAGGGCGCGCTTTCCGCAATCGGCGCCGTTTCTCCGCCAGGCGGCGATATTTCCGAGCCGGTGTCACAGGCCACGCTGCGGATTGTCAAGGTGTTCTGGGCACTGGACGCGGATCTCGCATACCAGCGCCATTTTCCGGCCATCAACTGGCTGACGAGTTACAGTCTCTACCTCGAAACCATGGGAAAATGGTTCGATCGCAAGGTAGAACCGGACTGGATGGATATCCGGCAGAACCTGATGAGCCTGCTTCAGGATGAGGCATCTCTGAATGAAATTGTAAAAATGGTGGGCATGGATGCGCTCTCTCCGGAAGACCGCCTGAAAATGGAGGCGGCGAGATCTATCCGTGAGGACTTCCTGCATCAGAATTCCTTTGATGAGACAGATACTTATACCTCTCTGAAAAAACAGTACTACATGATGAAACTGGTATATGCCTACTATGACTACAGCGTCAGAGCCCTGAAGGAGGGCGCGGATATCAATGACCTTGTCCGTATGCCTGTCCGGGAACAGATCGGCCGTTACAAATACATCGACGAGAAGGCCATCGGCCGCGCGTACGAAGACACACTTGCGGAACTTGCTTCCGAAACCGCGGAAGCGGCAGCAAAGGAGGAGTGATCGGAATGGCAGTAGAATATCGCACAATTCAGGAAGTTGCCGGTCCTCTGATGCTGGTAAAGGGTGTCGAAGGCGTAAAATACAACGAAATGGGCGAAATCATCCTTGCGGACGGAGAAACGCGGAGATGCCGTGTTCTGGAGGTGGACGGCCCGAATGTACTGGTACAGCTCTTTGAGAATTCAACCGGAATCAATCTCTCGAACAGCAAGGTGCGATTCCTCGGAAGATCAATGGAACTCGGTGTCTCTGAAGATATGCTGGGAAGAGTATTTGACGGGATGGGCCGCACCATCGATGACGGTCCTGAGATTCTGCCCGACAGGCGGATGGATATCAACGGGCTTCCCATGAATCCGGCAGCCCGTGCCTATCCGTCAGAATTCATACAGACCGGCGTATCTGCCATCGACGGGCTGAACACGCTGGTCAGGGGACAGAAGCTCCCTATTTTTTCCGCCTCAGGTCTTCCGCATTCGCAGCTTGCCGCACAGATTGCCAGACAGGCAAAGGTCCGCGGAACCGGCGAGCCATTCGCCGTTGTTTTCGCCGCAATGGGAATCACCTTCGAGGAGGCGCATTTTTTCGAGGAATCCTTCCGGGAAACCGGCGCCATTGACCGGACCGTCCTTTTCATCAACCTTGCGAATGATCCCGCGGTAGAGCGGATTTCCACACCACGAATGGCTCTGACTGCTGCGGAATACCTTGCCTTTGAAAAAGACATGCATGTCCTCGTGATCATGACCGATATCACAAACTACGCGGATGCACTGCGTGAGGTATCTGCGGCAAGAAAGGAGGTCCCGGGCCGCCGCGGGTATCCCGGTTATATGTACACCGACCTCGCCCAGCTTTACGAGCGCGCCGGACGTCAGAGAGGGAAGAGCGGATCCATCACCCTGATTCCGATCCTGACAATGCCCGAGGATGACAAGACACATCCCATCCCCGACCTTACGGGATATATCACAGAGGGGCAGATCATCCTGTCCAGGGAGCTGTACCGGAAAGGCATCAAACCTCCCGTTGACGTTCTACCGTCCCTGTCCCGTCTGAAGGACAAGGGAATCGGAGAGGGAAAGACCCGAGGGGATCACGCTGCCACCATGAACCAGCTGTTCGCCGCTTATGCGCGCGGTAAGGACGCCAAAGAGCTGATGACCATTCTCGGAGCCGCAGCGCTCACGGATATTGATCTGCTCTACGCACAATTTGCGGATGCGTTTGAAAAGCAATATGTATCCCAGGGATACACCACAAACCGCAGCATCGAGGAAACACTTGAAATTGGCTGGAAGCTGCTTCGCCTGCTCCCGAGATCCGAGCTGAAGCGGATTCCCGATGCTGTGCTTGACGAATATTACAAGGGTGAAACGGGTTCTGAAAACCTTGCCTGACGAAAACTGCCCGGCTGCAGGGAATCCGTGCGCGAAGCCTGACGGGTACCCGCAGCTTGCAGGCAGCGGTTTCTGCCCCGCCGCTGTCCGGATAGAAACGGTTGTCTGGAGCGTCGAATCGATCGTTGTCAGAAACAGTTTCTGGCCCGCCGCCGTTCGAATATTAATCTGAGAGGAGGATGCGGATTGTCCGGAGCACATGTAAATCCAACAAGAATGGAGCTGACCCGCCTGAAGAAGAAGCTGGTGACTGCAACGAAGGGACACCGTCTCCTGAAGGATAAACGGGATGAACTGATGCGTCAGTTTCTTGACCTGGTCCGCGAGGATATGGATCTTCGCATAAAGGTGGAAAAAGGCATCCGAAACGCAAATGCCGAATTTGTTCTGGCGAAGGCCGGTATGTCCGAACAGACACTCCGTACAGCCATGCTGGTTCCGCGTCAGGAGGTTTTTCTCGAAGAAACCACCAGAAATGTCATGAGTGTGAACCTTCCGGTTTTCAGTGCCCGTACACGCACCGCCGATCAGAACGACATTTTCTCCTACGGATTTGCTTATACCTCCAGTGACCTGGATGGAGCCGTGCAGTCGCTTTCTGATATACTGCCGGACATGCTGCGCCTTGCGGAGGTTGAAAAATCCTGTCAGCTGATGGCATCGGAGATCGAAAAGACACGGCGGAGAGTGAACGCTCTGGAGCATGTGATTATCCCGGAAACCAGAGAGGGGATCCGGTACATTACGATGAAACTCGACGAGAACGAGAGGAGCACGCAAGTCCGCCTGATGAAGGTTAAGGATATGATGCTCGAGGAAGCACATCATTACGAGAAATAAGAAAGCAAAAGATTTTGACGATATTTCAGACAGGCCGCCCGGCGACAAGGGAGCCTGTCTTTTTTACGCGAACAGTGAGCCGCAGCCGAATGCGAAGTATTCGTGTGCGGCGAGCGTCGCGATAGCGAGATAAAACTCGCGCAGCGTGTTTTATCTCGTTTGATCCCGGAAAATTTCAATATAACGGGCTTCCGCCATGCATTTTTTTTGAAACATATATCGATTTAGCAGGAAATTGAATGTCACTTTTCGAAACGGTGTATTATAATATCTATGTTATTTGTAAGCAAAGGAAGGAGGATGGGTAGATGGGATTATTTACCTTTAAGGGTGGCGTTCATCCGTATGAAGGCAAGGAATTGTCAGCGGAGAAACCGGTTGAAGCCATAAAACCCGGAAAAGAATTAGTCTATCTGCTGTCACAGCACATTGGTGCTCCGGCGAAACCGATCGTTGCAAAGGGAGACCGGGTTCTTGTCGGGCAGAAAATCGCCGAGGCGGGCGGCTTCGTCTCTGCGCCGATTCATGCATCCGTATCCGGTACGGTAAGCAGAATCGAAAAGAGGAAGAATGCCACCGGCGGTTATGTCGATGCTATCGTCATCGAAAATGATGACCTGTACGAAAGCGTCAGCTTTGAGGAGGCTGACCCGGAAGCTTTGTCCAGGGAAGAAATCCTGAACAGAATCCGGGAGGGAGGAGTCGTCGGGATGGGCGGCGCAGGCTTCCCGACAGCCGTTAAGCTCTCTCCGAAGGATCCGTCCGTCGTGGATCATATCCTCGTGAACGGTTCGGAATGTGAGCCTTACCTGACCTCGGATTACAGATGCATGCTCGAGTTCCCGGAGAAAATTGTCGGAGGCCTGGAGATCATTCTGAAGCTGTTCAAGCCGGAATGCAAGGGAGTCATCTGCATTGAGGACAACAAGCCGAAGGCAATAGAGGTCATGCGAAAGGCAGCAGCGGGCAAAAGCCGGATCAGCGTTGCCGTCATGAAGACAAAATATCCGGAGGGAGCGGAGCGATGCCTGATCAACGCGATTACCGGCCGCTATGTCAATTCCAGAATGCTCCCGGCAGACGCCGGATGTGTCGTCGATAACATCGATACCGTCATTGCCGTGTATGAGGCGGTAAAATACGGAAGGCCTGTCATCGACCGCGTCTTCACCGTCTCTGGCGATGCGCCTGTGAATCCGAGGAATTTCCGCGTTCCTGTCGGCATGAATTACGCGGAAATCATTGAGGCGGAGGGCGGTTTCAAGTCCACGCCCGAAAAGGTAATTTCCGGCGGTCCCATGATGGGATTCGCTCTCTACGACCTGAACATCCCGGTTACGAAGACCTCAGGCGCGATTACCGCTTTCCTGCAGGATGAGGTTTCGCGTTCGACGCCTTCCGCCTGTATCAACTGCGGCCGCTGTGTAAAGGGCTGTCCCGCAAGACTGCTTCCCTGCAGGCTGGCAGACTTTGCGGAGCATAATGACGCAAAATCCTTTGAAGAATACTACGGACTGGAATGTGTGAACTGCGGTTCCTGCAGCTATTCCTGCCCGGCAAAGCGCCCGCTTGCCGCGGAGATCAATATGATGCGCCAGACGGTACTTGCCAATAAAAGGAAGAAAAAATGAGGGAGGTTCAGGAGAATGAATGAAAAATATCAGGTTTCTGTCTCACCTCATGTAAGAGACAGTATTTCTACACGGAAGATCATGCTTTTCGTGATCATTGCACTGCTCCCCGCCAGCATCGTGGGAGTCCTGAATTTCGGGCCGTATGCCCTGTTGATTCTGTGCCTTTCCGTGGCGTCCTCGGTCGCTGCCGAGTACTGCTACGAACGGATCCTGAAGAAACCTGTCACCACCGGAGATCTCTCCGCAGTCGTCACCGGGCTTCTGATCGGTATGAATATGCCGCCGCAGATTCCGTGGTGGATCCCGGTCATCGGATCAGTATTCGCGATTATTGTTGTAAAGCAGGTTTTCGGAGGACTTGGACAGAACTTCATGAATCCCGCACTCGGAGCCAGATGCTTTCTTCTCATTTCCTTCTCCAGTGAAATGACGAACTATGCAGCCGGCCACGGAATCACCTCGCTGGTGACAAAGGTGGCTTCCACCACGGACGCGCTCTCCGGAGCAACCCCGCTTGCGTACCTCAAGACCGGCGCTCATTTTGATCTCAGCGCACTTTTCCTGGGAAATGTTCAGGGTGTTATCGGTGAGACCTCCGCAATTGCCCTTCTCGCCGGAGGAATTTTCCTTCTGGTGATGCAGATCATTGACTGGAAGATTCCGGTCATCTATCTGGGCAGCTTTGCGGTTCTGGTGCTGATTACAGCGGCAGCCAGAGGCTACAGCAATCCGCTTGAATTCACTGCGGAAGAGCTCTGCGCCGGAGGCATTATGCTTGGCGCATGGTTTATGGCGACGGATTATGTCACATCACCGATCACGCCGAAAGGCCAGGCAATTTACGCGGTGTTCCTTGGTGTCATGACCTGGCTCTATCGCATGATCGGCAACAGCTCCGAAGGTGTTTCCTACGCGATCATCCTCGCGAACTGCATTGTTCCGCTCATTGAGCGTTATACACGTCCGAGAGCCTTCGGCATCCAGAAAGACAAGAAACAGAAGGAGGCAGGAAAGGCATGAGCAAGAAACAGACATCTGTCGTTCATGACACAATCATCATTACTGTGATCACCGTGGCAGCAGGTCTTCTCCTCGGCGCTGTACACGGAGTGACTGCGGGACCGATTGCTGCCCAGGAGGCATCCGAGAAAGCCGCTTCCCAGAAAGAAGTTTTTGAAAACGCGGACAGCTTCAAGACCATATCGGATTTTGACCAGAGCGATTTCCAGTCATATCTCGACAAGGCCGGACTGGACAAGACCTCGGTCAGCGACATCAGCGAGGCCGATGATCAGAACGGAAACAAGCTCGGATATGTTGTAGACGCGACCAATAATGAGGGCTACGGCGGCGCGATTGAGCTGATGGTAGGCATCACAACAGATGAATCCGGAAGCCTTACCATAAACGGAATCTCCTTCCTCTCCATCTCAGAGACCGCCGGCATGGGCATGAAAGCGAAAAACGACGAGTTCAAAAATCAGTTCAACAATCTGAGCCTTGGCGACAACACGGAGATTGAATATACCAAGACCGGAAAAAGTGCGGACAACCAGATCGATGCGATCAGCGGCTGCACAGTAACGACAAACGCTGTAACCAAGGCCGTCAACGGTGCTCTGGCTGCAGTGGAATATCTGGAGGGAGGCAGTGCATCATGAAATTGAAGAAAAACTCTCCGGCAGAACGGCTCTGGAACGGACTGTTCGTCGAAAATCCGGTATTTGTTCTGGTTCTCGGAACCTGCCCGACCCTTGCGACGACGACTTCCGCAATGAACGCGATCGGCATGGGACTTTCTACCACCGTGATTCTGGCGCTGTCAAACCTGATTATTTCTGCGCTCCGCAAGATCATTCCCGAGCGGATGCGGATGCCGGCGTATATCGTCGTAATTGCTTCCTTTGTAACCATGGTCGACTTCCTGATGGAGGGATTCACACCTGCGCTTTACGCATCACTGGGCATCTATATCCCTCTGATCGTCGTGAACTGCATTATCATGGGCCGTGCCGAAGCGTATGCCGGCAAGGAGCCAATGATCCCATCCTTCTTCGACGGTCTCGGAATGGGAATCGGTTTCACCGTGGCAATTTTCTGTATTGCCTCGATCCGTGAGATCATCGGTGCCGGCACCTGGTTCGGCATGCAGGTTATGCCTTCCGGATACGTTCCGGTAAATATCTTCGTCCTCGCTCCCGGCGCATTTCTGGTTTACGCCTTCCTTGTCGCCGTGATGAACAAGCTGAAGATCGGCGCAGGCCGCCGTCCGAAAAAGGACTGGGATCCCACCGAGAAAATCTGCGGCGATTGTCTGAGCTGCATGAAGCTCGGAATCTGTGACGAAAAACCGGAGTCCTGCTCCGAAACACCCGCACAGACCATCGCGCGCAGCAAGGGAACCGTCGCGGATGCAATTGCGGCACCTGCCGCCGAAAAGTCTGCCGCACAGACGGCAGCTCCCTCATCTGAGAAAAAGGAGGCGACTAAGTCATGACATTACTTCTGCTGGCTGTAAATGCCTGCCTGATCAATAACGTCGTCCTCAGCCAGTTCCTCGGCATCTGTTCGTTCCTTGGCGTGTCCAAGAAGCCCGATACCGCGGCCGGCATGGGAATGGCGCTGACCTTCGTACTGACTCTTTCCAGTCTCGTCTGCGGAATTCTGTACCATTTTCTTCTGGTTCCCTTCGGGCTGGAATATCTGAAGACCATTGTATTTATACTGATTGTTGCGGCCCTGGTTCAGTTCGTGGAGATGTTCCTGAAAAAATTCGCAAAGGCACTCTATGACGCACTCGGGATTTATCTTCCGCTGATCACCACAAACTGTGCGGTACTGGGAGTCGCGCTGATCAATGTGCAGAAGGATTACAGCATCCTCACAGGTACCGTTTACGGCTTTGCCACAGCGATCGGCTACACGATTGCAATCATTATTCTCGCAAACATCCGTGATAAGATGGTAAACAACGATGTTCCCGAATCCTTCCGTGGATTCCCGATCGTAATGATCACTGCCGCTCTGATGTCGATCGCATTCTTCGGATTCTCAGCACTGAAGTAAAGCGTAAAGGAGGTTATGGTTATGAGCGTAAGTACTATACTGGCGGCAACGCTGATGGTCGGCGGCGTCGGTTTATTCGTCGGCATCTTCCTCAGCTTTGCCAGTAAGGTCTTTGCCGTTCCTGTTGATGAGAAGGAACAGGCAATCGCAGAGGTCCTGCCCGGGGCGAACTGCGGCGGCTGCGGATTTTCGGGTTGCGCCGCTCTGGCGGCTGCAATCGCGTCAGGAAACGCGCCTGTCAATTCCTGCGTGGTGGGACAGAAACCCGTTGCCGATAAGATCGCGGAGATCATGGGAACTTCTGCCGGAAGCGATGAGCGGAAGGTCGCCTTTGTCCGCTGTGTCGGGGACTGCGAGAAAACAACGGAGAACTATGTTTACACGGGACCAAAGTCCTGTAATGTCGTAAAATTTGCGCCCACGGGAGGCCCGAAGTCCTGCCGGTTCGGCTGCACGGGGTTCGGCGAATGCGTCCAGGCGTGTGAATTTGGCGCGCTCTCCATTCAGAAGGGAGTCGCCCATGTGGACGAGGAGCTCTGCAAGGACTGCAAAAAATGTATGGCAGCCTGCCCGAAGGGACTGATCATAGAGGTTCCGTATCATTACGTATCGCATATCGGATGCGTCAATCCGGAGAAGGGAAAGCCGGTCATGAACAACTGCAAGATCGGCTGTATCTCCTGCCAGAAATGTGTGAAGACATGCCCGCAGCAGGCAATCGAGATGGCAGGCGGATTCCCGGTCATCGATTACGGCAAATGCACAAACTGCGGAGAATGCAAAGCAAACTGCCCGCGCAAGTGCATTGTCTGATACGTCCGCTCCGGAATTTCGAACAGAACCATTGTGCTGTACCGTAAATTTCGGGTAGAATCGTTGCGATTGTACCGTAAATTTCGCACAGAACCGTTGCATCTGTAAATATTTGTGATATTCAGATATCTTTCAGAGGCCGCCGCACATACGGCGGCCTCTTTTTACCCGAACAGTGAGACACATCAATCCCCCTGTTCCGGTGCAGACAAGAGGTTTATTTATGAACAGAAAAAACTTCGGACGAAATGATTTACTCCTGATTCTCTGCATTTTCACCGCCGCGGTTCTGATGCTTGCTGCATATTCCCGGTATATGAGTCATGCCGATACCCCTATGCTCGAGATCACCGTTGACAACAGAGTATTCGGCACTTACGATCTGAAGCATGACACTGTCATAAAAATTAATGACACAAATGTCTGCGAAATCAGAGATGGTGCCGTGCGAATGATCTCTGCAGACTGTCCGGATCAGATCTGTGTCCATTCCGTGCCGATCACCGCGAATGGAGGCAGCATTGTCTGCCTCCCGAACCGAGTGGTTCTTAAAATTATAAACGCTGATAGTTCCGGCTCTTCGCACGCTTCCCGGAGTACGGGCACCGAAGGCAAAGACATCTCCTCCGGGCAGGATACCGCCGGCATCCATTCCTCATCCGGTCAGGGAACAGATAAAAACAGCTCTGTATCCGGACAGGAGACCGATCACTCCGATTCTTCCACAGAAGATACAGATTCTGAGCCGTCCTCTCCGGAAATTGATACACTGGCAGAATAACCACGTCGGGACAAGAAAGGCAGAACGCATCATGGATCAGAGAAACAAATCGAAAAGAGCAGCATATCTTGGCCTTATGACCGCACTTGCCATTCTCTGCGGATACATCGAAAGCCTTATTCCCTTCAGCTTCGGAATACCCGGCATCAAGCTCGGGCTCTGCAACGTGGTCATCCTGATCGTGCTTTTGCTGTTCGGCTGGAGGGAAGC
The DNA here is from genome assembly GCF_052117805.1 of Bilifractor sp. LCP21S3_F8. Taxonomy (NCBI): domain Bacteria; kingdom Bacillati; phylum Bacillota; class Clostridia; order Lachnospirales; family Lachnospiraceae; genus Bilifractor; species Bilifractor sp. LCP21S3_F8. The sequence goes on from NZ_JBQKIK010000003.1 coordinate 75,833, forward strand.
CGTGCTCGTATCCGCTGCCAGAGTCGTGGTGATCGGTTTTCTCTTCGGTAATCTGTTCAGTATCGCGTACAGCATGGGCGGAGCCATGCTCAGCATTCTCGTCATGGTTCTGCTCATCCGCACTGGAAAATTTCACGAAACCGGCATCAGCGCAGCCGGCGGAGCCGCTCACAACATCGGCCAGATTCTGGTCGCATATCTTGTCACCCCCGATCTTCCCCTTCTCTGGTATCTCCCGATTCTGATGATTGCCGGCCTCATTACCGGAATCCTGATAGGCATTGCGGTCTGGGCAGTTCTCCTGAGAGTTCCGTCTTTTCCAAAGCAAATCTGAGATTCTGCTGCGTTTATTTCCCGGACTCGTTTAAAGCCGCCGTGTGAAAGGCTCCCGGATGCGCAGATTTGCGCTTGATTATAAGAGAGTGTATAATAAAGCCCTGAACTTATGAAAAAGCAGCCCGCTGTTTGCGCGGGCCTTCGATGGAACATTTTTATCAGTTCCACGGATACCGGCAACTCGCTGTTCGCGCGGACTTCCGATTCGGACAGAAGATGAAGGCAACGGAGAAACCGATTATGAGAAAATTTCAGAGCATTCAGTCATATACCGCGCATGCGAAACGACGTCGGCGGCTATATCCCCGGATCGTCCCCTGTGTCCTCTGCGCCGCGCTCATTCTGGGCAGCTTATCCGCCGGATGCGGCATACCCTCCGGAGCTTCAGCGGCCCGGGGAACTTCCGCGGATGCGGAGATGGCTGAGGATGCCGGGACATACTTTGACACGGTAATTGACATCCGGGTATACGGGAAACAGGCTGAAAAGCTGCTGAAGGGCTGCTTTTCCATCTGTGAAGAGATGGAGAATACCCTTTCCGCACAGAAGGAGACCAGTGAGCTGTACAAGCTGAACCACCGCTCTGCCACCACCGTTGAGGTCTCGGACGACCTTGCGGAATGCATCCGCAGAGGACTCCAGTACGGTGAGATGTCCGACGGCGCGTTTGACATCACGATCTATCCGGTAAAAGAGCTGTGGGATTTTGAGGGAGACACCGATGATCCGGAGGTTCCGGACGACGCAGATATTCAGAAGGCTCTTAAGTTTGTGGACTATCGAAAGGTTCACATCGATGGCAATACGGTAACCTTTGATTCTCCAGATACGAAGATCGACCTCGGCGGAATCGCCAAAGGGTACATCTCACTGAAATTAAAGAACTATCTGAAGAATAACGGCTGTACCTCCGCTCTGATCAATCTGGGCGGCAACGTGAGCGTCCTCGGCGAAAAGCCGGATGGCAGCCCGTTCGTCGTCGGAATCCAGAAGCCGTTCGCTGACCGGGGAAGTGTTCTGACCACCATTAATGCCACAGATGACAGTGTGATATCCTCCGGCGTGTATGAGAGATATTTCCGGAAAAACGGCAGGCTCTATCATCACATTCTGGATCCGAAAACCGGGTATCCGGCAGATACCGGCCTGAACCAGGCCACGATCATCGGAACCGATGATGTACTCGGGGACGCTCTTTCCACCATCTGCATCCTGCTCGGCCGGGACAGGGCGGAAGAACTGATCCGCAAAAACAGCCTGGATGTCACCGTACTGTTTACAGATACCGACAATCAGATGAGCTGGTATCCGGAGCCGCTCTCTGACGCGTCTGACTCGGCTTCATCCGTCTCATCACCCTGACAGACCGATGAATGAAAGGATATCCTCCGTCATCAGCGGACAGGCTGACGCTCCTGACGCACCCTTTTCCGATGTCAGCATTTGACAGAAAAGACACTCACTTATTCGGCATTTCTTTATGCCGGACGGCTGCGTCCATGGATAATCACAGGAGATAAAAAGTATTGAAGATCATACATTGTGCGGATCTGCATCTTGATTCCAGAATGACCTCTATTTTAAGCGCGTCAGAGGCGCGGGAGAGAAGAGCGGATCTGTTGAAGACGTTTATGAACATGGTCCGGAGCGCAAGCGAAAGCTCCGTAAAGGCAATTCTGATCAGCGGAGATCTGTTTGACTCCGAGCATATATCCGCGAACGCGAGAAACACGGTATTCGAGACGATCCTTACGCATCCCGGAATTCTTTTCTTCTATCTCACGGGCAACCATGAGCGCGACGGTTTTCTCAACAGGCTTTCGCGCCGGCCGGACAATCTGCTCACGTTCGGACCGGGATGGAGAACCTATACGATCCGTTTAGACCGCGCCGGAAGACCGCACGCGGAGCCCGCAGAGGAGGAGGATCCTGCCGGGGGAAGGATTACGATCAGTGGTCTGGAACTGAATGAGGCAAATGCGCCGGTCGCTGCAGCAGGTCTTCATCTCTCTCCGGAGGATTTCAATATTGTCATGCTGCACGGTCAGGTGGCAGATTATCCCGTTAAGGGAAGACCGGAAATCATTGGCCTGCATCAGTACGCAAACAGAAATATCGATTATCTGGCTCTTGGGCATGTTCACCGGTATCATCAGGATGTCCTTCCTCCCGGCGGCGCATGGTGCTACCCCGGCTGCCTTGAGGGAAGAGGCTTTGATGAGTGCGGGGAACACGGCTATGTTCTTCTTGATATTGAGGACAGGAGCGATTCACGGCAGCAGGAGGTTCCGGAACCGCACAGCCGCAAACCTTCCGGGAACGGATTTGTCCTGAATGGAAGCTTTGTGCCGGTGCCCCAGCGTCATTTTCATGAGGAATCCGTAGACATTACGGACTGCGCCAGCACGCCGGTGATCATCTCGAAGATGGAGCGGCAGCTTGATTTTCCGGCAGAAGATCTGGTAAAGGCAATATTGACCGGAACTCCCGATGTGAGCGGTGAGAAAAATCTGGTACAGATTCAGAATTATTTTAACGCCAGATTTTTTGTCTTCCGCCTGGAGGACCAGACCAGACCCGCGGTGGACTATAACGCCTATGCGCTCGACGCTTCACTGAAGGGAGAATTCGTGCGGACCGTAGAAGAGGACCCGGACCTCCCGGAGGAGAGAAAGGCAGAAATCATCCGCTGCGGAATCCTTGCGCTTGCGGGGGAGGATACAGATCTATGAAATTAATCAGCTGCCACATTGAAAATTTCGGCCGCCTCAATAATCTTGACCTTGAATTTCACGACGGACTCAATCCGATTCTCCGGGAAAACGGCTGGGGAAAAAGCACTTTTGCGCATTTTCTGCTGGTCATGTTCTATGGATTTGCAAACGAGCGCAAGAAAAATGACCTGGAGAACGAAAGAAGGCGGTTTGCTCCGTGGCAGAACGGTGTGTACGGAGGAAGCATCACCTTCATCTGGCGCGACCGGAAATACCGTCTGGAGCGGACCTTCGGTCCGAGGGACGGAAAAGAAGACGCTCTGGCACAGTACGATGCAGACACAGGCCTTGTCTGCCGCGACTTCTCTGCCGTTCCCGGCGAGGATATTTTTTCTCTCGACAGGCCATCCTTTGAACGAACGATCTTTATCGGACAGCAGTCCGTTCACACAGATGTAACCGCCGGCATTCATGCGAAAATCGGAGATCTGACCGGAGAACAGGCCGATATGAGCATGTACGATGAAGTGCAGAAACGCCTTAAGACAGAGACCGACCGGCTGACTCCCTCCAGAAAAACGGGTGAAATTCATCAGCTGAAGACTCATCTGGCGGAGCTTTCCGCCACAATTTCCGGAAAATCCGGAGAAGAAGCCGCTTATCACCAGAATAATCTCCGGATCGCTTCTCTTCAGGAAGAGAAGCGGGATCTCCTCTCTCAGCTGGAGCAGCTGCAGAATGATCAGCGTGCGCTGAGTCGTGATAAGGATCTGGGCGCCAGAAGAGAAATCTATGAAAATTTCCGGCGTGAGGAGGCTGCGGCACTGAAGGATCGCGATGACATGCGGAATCAGTTTCCGGATGAGGTTCCGGATCCCGCGGATGTTGATGAGTGGCTGGAGACTGCCAGTTCGCTGGACCGTGTTACAGCTTCGGATCCAAACGATGATCTTTCCCCGGAGCAGCAGCAGGAATATATCCATCTGCGTTCCACCTTCCGGAATGAGGTTCCCGGGGAATCCGCGATTGCCCGTGCGGAGGAGCTGAACCGCAATCTTCAGATCGCTGTTCATCGCGCGTCCAGAAGCCGTCTCTCCCCGGAAGAGGAGAAAAAGCGTCAGGAGGACGCGGACTTTTTCTCAAGTTACCTTCCGGAAAGTGATGAGCTCTCGGAGGCAATCCGGAGCTGGAACCGGAGAAATGCCATTGTGAGCGCGCTGCCGCAGAAAAAAGCAAACGCGCGTCTTCTGAAAAATATGCTGGACCGTAACTCCGGAGAAGAATCGCCGCGACGGCCTGCGCATTCCTTTGCCGGTATCTTTCTGATTTTCTGCGGTATCGCGATGATTGCTGCGGGATTTTTCATCAGCCGCAGTCCGTCCGGAGGCTTCGGAATCCCTGTTGTCGCGCTGATGGGCGCCGGAATTCTCAGTCTGCTCATCGGCTCTGGTCTGGAATTCGTAAACGGCGGAGGCGGGAGATCCAAAGGACGTCCTGCCCGACAGACAGCCACAGATTCCGATGACACTGCCTCTTCTGCTTCCCCGTCCGTATCTTCCGGTGCGCAGCACAGTTCTCTTACGGAATCATCAGAGGAAGAGCTTCGACAGCTTTCCTATGAAATCCGGGCAGATGAAGCAGAAATCGACGAGATCGAACAGACGACCCGGGCTGTTTTTGACCGAATCGGCATCGATGTGCCGCCTGAAGACACCTATCAGACGCTCTATGACCTTCGCGGAAAGGTGAGAGAGTATCAGGAACTTGAGCGCCGGGACGAGAGGTTCCGGTCCGGCGAGGAAAACCGGAACATCAAAGAGATGGAAGATCAGCTGTACCAGTTCCTGACCGCCTTTTATCCCGCTCTCGATGAGGACACCGACATGAGCCAGTCGCTTCAGGAACTGAAGTATGATGTCAGGCGATACCGTGAATTCCTCGACCGCAGGGAAAAACAGCGGCTCGCGGACGACCGCAGAAGCCGGAAGGAAAATGATCTTCGGGAATATCTGCGGAGCATCGGCTATCTGCCGGAACGCGATATGGCGAAGCAGCTCAGCCGCATTCGGGATCAGCTGAGACGGCTTTCCTCTCTCGAGGAAATCTATCAGAACCGTAAGACAGCGCGCGAGCAGTTCGAGGATCGTCACAACATGGGACAGATTCTGGCGGGAGCCTCCGGAACAGGCGTAGGCTATAATTCCGGAAGGCAGGGACAGACGCTGGAAGCCATTTCTGCCCGTCAGGAGGAAATTCACGAAAGAATCTCAGATCTGGAATCGAAAATCCAGTCCTGTCAGAGAGATTCCGAACGAATCAACGGCCGGCTCGAGGAAATCGCGGACGCAGAAAATGCACATGACCTCGGCGAACAAAAGCTGAAAAAGCTTGAGCACCGTTATCAGGTTCTCATGGCAACTCGCCGGTACCTTGAAGAGGCCAGAGCCCGTTTTTCCGCGAAATTCATGGAGCCGGTCCGTAAGGAATACATGAAATACTACCAGCTTCTTTCACCGGGCGACGGAAAGGAATACACCCTCGATGCGGACCTGAACATCCGGGTACGGGAGGCAGGTGCCTCGAGGGATGTCGGTTATCTGAGCGAAGGCTATCAGGACCTGATCGGACTCTGCCGAAGAATGGCAATGATCGATATCATGTACAGGAACGAGAAGCCGTTCCTGCTCTTCGATGATCCCTTTGTCAACCTGGACGACCAGAAACTGACCGGCGCCCGGGATTTTCTGACAAGGATTGCCGAAAATTATCAGATCATCTACCTGACCTGTCAGAATGCCCGGAACTACAGTGAAACTATTCGTCCGTGATCTGCCCGGAATTATAAGGAAGCCATTCGTCCGTGATCTCTTCCGTCCGAGTCCCGGGATCCGTATCAGACAGAGACATACCGAAACAACAGATAGAGAGGACACAGATGTTTATTGCAATTGACGCAGGAAATACCAATATCGTCTTCAGCGTAATGGATGAGGAAACGGTCTGCTTCGCCAGCCAGCTCAGAGCCGACCGCCACAAGACGAGTGATGAGTACGCGGTTTTCTTTCGGGAGCTTCTGCACATCCACCACATTTCTACCGGCGATGTAGAAGGCGGAATCATCTCTACCGTCGTCCCGTCCCTTAAGAAAAAACTGTATGACGCAGTTCTCGCAATTACCGGAAGAAAATGCAGGATCGTCGGACCCGGCCTGAAAAATGGCCTGAAAATCCGTATCGACAACCCCGCTCAGCTCGGCAGCGACAGGGTCGCAGAGGGCGTCGCTGCCATTAATCTGTATCCGGCTCCGATCGTTATTTTTGACATGGGAACGGCGAACACCTTCTCGGTCATCAGCCGCGACGGCAATTACATCGGAGGCATGATCATGCCGGGCACCCTGATCAGTCTGGACGCGCTGACCGAAAGAACAAGTCAGCTGCCGCAGATTGACCTGACGGAGCATCCGGAACATCTGATCGGAACGAATACGGTTGACTGCATGAGAAGCGGCGTCATCTTCGGCACAGCGGCGATGCTTGACGGGGTCATTGACCGCATCACAGAGGAACTCGGAGAAAAGCCGTCTGTGATCGCGACCGGAAGCCTCTCCGAGGCTATCATTCCCTACTGCAGGCAGAAGATCATTCTGGACAAATACCTGCTGCTGAAGGGCCTTCGCATCATCTACCTGAAAAATCGCCGCTGAGAGCATTCTCGCATACGATGATCATCTGCGGCAGGCAAAGCCGGCAGCGGAATCACAAGATCATACACGCGCATTACCGGACGCCAATGTCCAGGTTTTTTACAGGTGATCTCACAAGATCATACGCGCGCGTTGCCGGACGCAGCCGGCAGTTCGAATAATAAGGATACGGAGAATCAGAAATGGCACAGATACAGCCTGATAAGAAAAAGAAAAAAATAAGCGACAAGGTGCTGATTTTCGGCATTGTTCTCTGTCTTGCAGTAATGGCATTTTCCCTTTATCAGATCATAAAAACAGCCATGGCGTACCGTGAGGGAGAGGAAGAATACAACCAGCTGCGGCAATACACCACCGCACAGCAGGATTCCGGCGGAGACGGCGGGGAAAGCGTCTCCGGATCTTCGGCTCCCACAGTTGCGAAAAGTTTGAGCGCAGTCTCTGTCTCCGGTGACCCGGAAGAGGAAACGCTCAAGGCACCGATCTCTGTCGACTGGAATTCTCTGAAATCCATTAACCAGGACATTGTCGGCTGGATCTACATCGGTGCGCTCAAACTGAGCTATCCGGTAACGCATTACACAGATAACGATTTCTATCTGCACCGGACCTTTGAAAAGAATGACAATTTTGCGGGCTCCATCTTTGAAGAGTATCAGAACAGCACGGATTTCAGCGATCCGAATACCATCATCTACGGCCACAACATGAAAAACGGGTCTATGTTTGGAACACTTTCTCATCTGGAGGAAAAATATGCAGAGGATCCCTATATCTGGATGCTGACTCCAAACGGAAATTACTGTTACCGCATCTTCAGCATGAAAAAGGCTGCAATCTCGGATGAGACATATACACTTTTCATGGGAACAGACGACACCTTCACGGACTGGTGTAATAAGATGAAATCATCTTCAGATATCGATACCGGTGATTTTTCCTTTACAACAGAAAGCAAAATCCTGACCCTTTCCACCTGCACGACAGACAGTGGACATCGTTTTGTTGTTCAGGCGCAGCGTATAGCGGACACAGATCGCAGCGGATCTTAACAGATCACAGAAGGCCACGACACAGGAGGATTTGACTATGGAATATAAGGTCGGTCAGATTGTCAGACTCAGAAAAAAACATCCCTGCGGTTCCGAAGAGTGGGAGATTCTCAGGGTCGGCGCAGATTTCCGGCTGAAATGCTTGGGCTGCGGGCATCAGATTATGGTTCCCCGAAAGATGGTAGAGAAAAATACACGCGGCCTCAGAGATCCCGGTAAATAAACATCCCTGCTGTCTGACGCTTGCAATGATTCCATCCGAATTCCGGTCCAGGCATCATTTAGATCCAGACGTCATTTAGATCCAGGCGTCATTTAGATCCAGGTTACCTTACGATGCAGGCGATAAACCAGAAGCATCTGCGGTTTCCATCGGAAACTGTGAGAGAATCCGGTGTTCCCTTTAATTAGCAGATATGCTAAAATAAATGGGTCGAAATATTATGTTCAGACGGCCTCCGGCCGTGCTCCTCATCTGTTGCCGGCGATGACGGGGCATACAGGCTGTTTCCCTTCGCGGGAAATGCTGCCGCAGTACAGGTTATGCTCCCGTGACGGGGCATCACAGACAGTACAGACACATTTTTTTCAGAACAAGAGGTAAAGAGATGAACAAAGTCATTCTAATGGGAAGATTAACAAGAGATCCCGATATTCGTTATTCACAGGGCGAGAACTCACAGGCGATCGCGAGATATACGCTGGCAGTAGACCGGCGGTTCAGAAGAGAAGGGAGCGAGCAGACTGCCGACTTTATCGGCTGTGTTGCCTTCGGCCGCCAGGCGGAATTCGCGGAGAAGTATCTCCATCAGGGAATCAAGATTGCCATCACCGGCCGGATTCAGACCGGAAGCTACACAAGACAGGACGGAACCAAGGTTTATACGACAGACGTCGTCGTGGAAGAGCAGGAATTTGCCGAGAGCAAGGCGGCAAGCCAGCAGAATGCGGCAGCTGCTTCTCAGCAGTACAACAGATCCGCGGCTCCTGCTGCTCCGCAGGCCGGCTCAGACGCGGGAAGCGAAGCGGCCGGTGACGGATTCATGAATATTCCGGACGGAATTGACGAGGAGCTTCCGTTCAAGTAATCGGACATCGTTACAAACCAGCATTCCGGAAGGGCGGCCTTTGAACTTCTTCACTGGCCGCCCCTGTATGTAAAGAGGATCAAATATGAGCAGAGTAAAAATGACCGGCCAGCTGAGAAGATTTCTGTTTTTCCCTCAGGTGCTGCTGATTCTTCTGGCCGTCTTCAACATTGCCATCTATTTCATCAATGTGAAAGCCGGTCTTCTGGCAAGTGCCGGGCTCGCAATTTATGTGGTTTTTGTCGCTGTTGTGTACGCGAGACAGCGTTCAGGGATCACAAATGAACTTGTCACCTTTGCCACCCAGTACGGACAGATCCAGCGCCAGCTGATGATGGATCTCTCTCTTCCCTATGCCATCACCGATGACCACGGAAGGCTGCTGTGGTTCAACGACGCCTTTGCTGATCTGACCGGGAAGAGCCGGAAGAATTTCTACAAATCCATTGCCAGCATCTTCAACGGCCTTTCCCCGGACAAGTTTCCGGCGAGAGATCAGGAAGCTGATTATGAGATCATTTACAATAAACGTGACTATCGAATCCAGATCAAAAGCGTTGTACTCGATTCTCTGATCGACGATTCCGGTCTCATTGACAGGGAGACCAGGGAAAAAAGCAGCTATATTTACGCATTCCTTTTGTACGATGATACGGAGCTGAACGAGTATATCCAGAAATACGAAGATGAGACGATGGTCTGCGGCATGATCTATCTGGACAACTACGATGAGGCGCTCGAAAGTGTCGAGGAGGTCCGCCGTTCCCTTCTGACGGCTCTGATCGACCGGAAAATCAACAAATATTTTCAGGATCTCGACGGAATCGTAAAGAAATATGAAAAGGACAAATATATCGTCCTGATGCGAAGCAGCACGCTCAGCGAGCTCAAGGCCATGAAATTCAACATCCTTGAAGATGTGAAGACCGTAAATATCGGAAATGACATGGCCGTAACCCTCAGCATCGGCATCGGCGCCAATAACGGTTCCTACAACCGAAACGCCGACTGCGCCAGGATGGCGATTGATCTCGCCCTCGGAAGAGGAGGAGACCAGGTCGTGCTGAAGGACGGTGACAGCATTACCTATTTCGGCGGAAAGTCGCAGGCAGTAGAGAAGAGCACACGCGTGAAGGCCCGTGTAAAGGCGCACGCGCTTCAGGAATTTATCGAGAGCAAGGAAAAGGTCGTCGTTATGGGCCACAAGCTGCTGGACATCGATTCCTTTGGCGCCTCGATCGGTATTTACCGCGCCTGCCGCACTCTGAACAAGAAGGCTTATGTGGTCATCGACAGTCCCACTTCTTCCACAAGTCCTTTTATTCAGGAATTCGAGGACAATCCGGATTATGATCCGAAAATGCTCCTGAATATACATGACGCAAAGGAAATGGTCGACGAAAATACCCTTCTCGTCGTGGTGGATACCAATAAGCCGGATTACACCGAATGCGAAGAACTGCTCCACCAGACAAAAACCATCGTCGTGCTCGATCATCATCGCCAGGGCAACAATTATATCCGGAACGCAGTTCTTTCATATATAGAACCGTATGCGTCCTCGACCTGCGAAATGGTTGCAGAGATTCTACAGTATTTCGCAGAAGGCGTAAAACTGAAAAATATCGAGGCGGATTCTCTTTATGCCGGAATTATGGTGGATACCGACAACTTTATGTCGAAGACTGGCGTGCGGACCTTTGAGGCCGCTGCCTATCTGCGTCGAAGCGGCGCTGATGTCACCCGCGTAAGGAAGATGTTCCGCGAGGATCTCGGTGATTACCGTGCAAAGGGAGAGACCTTTAGCAACGCGGAGATTTACCGCGAGCACTTCGTAATCGCAGAATGTCCGAGTGAAAATGTTGAGAGTCCGACAATTGTCGGTTCTCAGGCTGCAAACCAGCTGCTGAATATCAAAAACGTGAGGGCATCCTTTGTCCTCACAAGCTACAAAAATATTGTCTATATCAGTGCCAGAGCGATTGATGAGGTCAATGTTCAGATCATCATGGAACGTCTCGGCGGAGGCGGCCATCTGAACATGGCCGGAGCCCAGATACCGAGGGTGACTGTTGATGAGGCGAAGACAAGACTGAAGAACGTTCTGGACAACATGCTTGACGGAGGAGAAATCTGATGAAAGTTATTTTGCTTGAAGACGTAAAATCCCTTGGAAAAAAGGGCGACCTTGTAAATGTAAGCGACGGCTACGCGCGCAACATGCTGCTTCCGAAGAAGAAGGGCGTTGAGGCGACACCCGCCAATCTCAACACCCTGAAGCTGCAGAACAAACACGCGGAAAAGCTCGCCGCGGAGGCTCTTGAGGCTGCCAAAGAGCTGAAGGAACAGATCGAAAAGAAATCCATTTCCCTGAAAATCCGCACCGGAGAAGGCGGACGGGTTTTCGGCTCCATCTCTGCCAAGGAAATCGCGGACGCCGCAAAAGACCAGTTGGGATATGAGATTGACAAGAAGAAAATCTCCATGGACGGACCGCTGAAAGAGCTTGGGACCACTAAGGTTGATGTCCGCCTCCATCCGCAGGTAATCGCAAAGCTTGCCGTCAATGTAACAGAAGAGAAGTAAGCATTTTTCCCTGATATGTGATTTGGAACAGAATGGGTGACGATTTATGGATGAATCCGTAATTAAAAGAATACTGCCGCACAGCGAAGAAGCGGAACAATCGGTCATCGGCTCCATGCTCATGAGCCGGGAGGCGATCGCCGCGGCATCGGAGACATTGACCGGTGCCGATTTTTACCAGCAGCAGTACGGCATTATTTTTGACACAATGGTAGAACTGAATAACGAGGGCGTCGCCGTTGATGTCGTCACCCTGCAGAACCGCCTGCGGGAGAAAAAAGTTCCCCCGGAGATCTCGGATATGGAATATGTGAGAGATCTCCTGAAGGCAGTTCCAACATCCGCAAATATCCGGCACTACGCAGGAATCGTAGCCGAGAAGGCACTCCTGCGGCGGCTCATCCGCGCCTCAGAGGAAGTGGAAAACAGCTGCTATCAGGACGATCTTCCCATAGAGCAGCTCCTGGACGAGTCCGAAAAGAAGATGTTTCAGCTGTTTCAGCAGAAAACCGCATCGGATTTTGTCCCCATCAAACAGGTTGTGCTGAACGCTCTGAATACAATAGAAAAGGCATCACGGACGACAGGAAATGTCACCGGTCTCGCGACCGGCTTTACCGATCTGGACTACAAGACCTCCGGCCTCCAGAACTCGGATCTCATTCTTGTGGCCGCCCGGCCTTCCATGGGAAAAACAGCCTTTGTACTGAATATCGCAGAGTACATGGCTTTCCGTCATGACAAGCACGTTGCAATTTTTTCTCTCGAGATGTCAAAGGAACAGCTTGTGAACCGTCTTCTGTCGATGGAATCTCATGTCGGATCACAGAACATCCGGAACGGAAATCTGAAGGACGATGAATGGAAAAAACTGATCGAGAGCGCGAATGTGATCGGCAAGTCAAATCTCATCATCGATGACACGCCCGGTATTACCGTCCGCGAGCTTCGCACCAAATGCAGAAAATATAAGCTGGAGCACGGGCTCGATATAGTAATGATCGATTACCTGCAGCTTATGAGCGGAAGCGGTGTCAGAAAATCCGATTCCCGCCAGCAGGAAATTTCCGATATTTCCCGGTCACTGAAGGCACTTGCCCGTGAACTAAATGTACCGGTCGTTGCTCTTTCCCAGCTCAGCCGTGCCGTTGAGAGCCGCCCGGATCACCGGCCCATGCTGTCGGACCTCCGGGAATCCGGAGCGATTGAGCAGGACGCCGACGTCGTCATGTTCCTTTACCGGGATGACTACTATCATAAAGATTCAGAGAACAAAGGCATCTGCGAAATAATCATCGCGAAGCAGCGAAACGGCCCGATCGGAACAATCAATCTGGTCTGGCTGCCGGATTTCACAAAGTTCGAAAATGCGGCGCCGCGGGATCAATATGGAAACTGATTGCCGCCGCGCAAAGGTTAAATTTATTCGCATGATTTGGACAGTCAGGCACATCAGCGTGTGAGCATATGTGTCAGATGGGTCATCGGATGTTCTTGATTTTGTACTTGTTTTAAATGAGAAGATAGTATAGAATACAACTTGACAAGGCGGATGATGGGTTCCGCCGAGTTCTCTATTTGATATTAAAGTTTTCATTTAAGGAGGATTTTTAAGATGGCACGTGTTATTTCTGATGATTGTGTATCCTGTGGAACATGTGAGGGTGAGTGCCCGGTTGGAGCAATTTCTCAGGGCGATGAGCATTATGTAATCGATGCAGATACCTGCGTTGACTGCGGTGCCTGCGAAGCTGCATGCCCGACCGGAGCAATCAGCGAAGCTGAATAATCCGGATAACACATGACGAGAAACGCCGGCGCTCCTGCGTCGGCGTTTTTCTGTATAAATCCGGCCGCATGTTCCTCGCCCTCGGGGGGAGTCTGCCCGCCGGTGGACCAGGATCATTAGCGGTTCAAAAGCTGCGAGAGTTATAGAGCAGCTGGCTTTATACATGATCATAAGCCGCACAGGCTGTGGAGGACAGAAATGAAGATAAATAAGAATATGACCGTTACTGAAATTCTGAACGTAGACCCGATGATCAGCAACATTCTTACCGGACACGGCATGAGCTGTCTCTTTTGCGGCGCCGCCGTCCATGAGACCCTGGAACAGGCCTGCCGTGTTCACGGAATCCCTGCAGATCAGGTGGATCTTATGGTCGCGCAGATCAATGATTTTATCGGCGGACCGGAAAACGCAGATGAACCCTGCTGATCAGCGGAGGGTCAGCATAACTTTTTCACCCGAAACGAATCGGTATAGAGATAACGGAATCCAAGGGACTCATACAGGCGAATTGCTGCCGTGTTTCCTTCCACTACCTGCAGATATGCGTGAGACGCGCCCATTTCCTTCCCGTTCATCAGAATCGTGCTCACAATGGCGCGAGCAAGTCCCCTTCTTCGAAAATCCTGGCGGACATGAATAGCGTAGACCCCGATATAGTCTCTGTCCAGAATCCCAAGCCCCGTTCCGATGATAGATTCACCGTCATGAATCGAAACGCATACCGTCTCCTTCGGGATTGCGCGGTACATGGAGGGAACGACCTGCCGGTGCATGACGTTTGTCGTTCCCTTCAGGGCAAAGAGTCCTTCTATCCAGGAGGAAGGAATAAAGCGCGAGACATCCGCCCGGATGCCCGGCTTCAGATTCATCCGTTCCGGAAAGTTCATCACCATGTTATAGTTTACGTGTTCCCTCACATATCCGTTATCTTCCAGAAATGAGTCAAACGAGGCGTCAAGAAGCGGTGAGATCTTGAAGATACAGGGGGTTCCCCACTTCCGGTAAACACTTTCGGTATATCGGAGCTTCTCTTCCAGCGGAATTTCCGATATGCCGATCTGTTCCACGCAGTTTGTTCTGTGAGTATAAAAATAGGAAAATCGCAGAAGCCAGCCGTCATAGATCTCAATCTGATGAGACGGCCAGGCGTTCAGTGATAAATCTTCAATAGTTTTGACCAACGGATTCATTTGCAACCTCCGGAATCAGTGTAAACGCGCCCGATCTTTTCCGCACCTTTCCCGCGCGATGATCCTGTAAGCATTTACATAGCGAAATTTACGATATTCATCCTGCATTATCATCGAAAACCCGCCTTTCACTGTGCGCATCTGCGGTCCCGCAGAGATCACAATAAGCCCCATGCGAAAACACGCTGCGGGATGGCCTTATACCGCGCACCTGCGGCTTCATCCATATGAGCATAGCATAGATGATGCACGGACTTCAATGATCTGTCCGGCATTTCTTCTATATAATATACAATTTCTTGCATTCAAAATTCTGTTGGGTTATAATTACGCTGTATGTACGGGACTATCAACCTTTTATCCCGTTACGGAGCAGAAAAAGCATGTTTTGTATGCATGTTACAAGGGGAGTACAATATGTCAAAAACACTTAAGATCATTGTGGGAATTATTCTTGCGCTATTTATAGCATCTGGAGCGGCTCTTATTATTCCTCCGTTCGCCGGATATGACATGAGAGTTGTACAGCAGCAGACGACAGGGAATATTCCCGTCGGAAGTGCTGTTTACTCGAAGGAACTCGATTCCTCCTCTATTTCAGCCGGCGAGAAAATTCTGGGAATCGGCACGGACTCACTGAATATCTACACGGTTGAGAAATACAGTTCCTCAGACGGGACAGTTCTTGTGAGCGATGGCACGAATGAGCAGACCTTCCAGGTGTCAGCGAAATACCTCAAGGTAATGTTTACCGTTCCGCTTATTGGATTTCTGATGATCGCCACACAGTCACTTGGTGGAATCATTGCTCTGGCACTTGTTCTTGCGCTTGTCATATTCCTTTTCATCTCAGCCGAGGCCATACGGAGGGGAGAGGAAATGGAGGAAGATGAGGAAGACCAGGATCCGGAGGAAGACGAATTCTACCAGACACTCGCAGCACGTAAGAAGAAGCGTGACGCAGAATCCGATGTGTCTGCGGAGTTAAACAGAAACGCAGCACATCGTCAGGCTGCACAGATGAAAAAGCAGCAGGCAAAAAGTGGTTCGGCAAAGGAAGAGCCTGCATCCTCCTCTTTCGACAACACGAATGGGATGACCGAGATCTCCGGTTCCGACACAGAACCATCATACGATATTCCGCGTGCAGTTCCGGAGGAAAAAGATCTCGGAACAGATTCTCTCCCGGATGTTCAGGCTGCACTGGAAGCTGCGCTGGAAAGCCAGCCCTTGAATCACACAGCGGAAACATCCAGAATCAATATTCCGGTTGAGGAAACCGCTTCGGATTCCGATGCCACAGGAACAGCGCCGACAGGAGAGATCGAACTTGCAATGCCTGTTCACACGGCAGATGAGCTTCTCTCCAAAGCGTACAGTGACGGTCTCGATCCGAAGGTAAGGGATGATGAGATTACCGGGGTGACTCTTGTTGACTACTCCGATTGTCTGTAAGAACGGAGATGAATTTGTTCCGTCTTACGGTGATTTTATAACAGAATCACCGTAAGACGGTTTTTTTGTCTTTATCCGGACGGTTGGTGCCTAGATATTCCCTTCTAATAAAAACAGTACACAGCTTCCGGATACAGACTGCACACAGCTTCTTATCTGCGCTGTACACTTTTGCCCGACTCATATTGCCCACAGGTAGATTTATACAAAATTTCAAAAGAAAGTTCTTGCATTTTTTCTTACATGCTCGTATAATCATCATTGTTGTGACATAAAAGCGATGAAACATAAGATTGCAGCATTCCCGGCTGGTAACTTATGCGGAGCAAATGTCTAGTCATGATACAGGCGAAACGTCACTGTACAATCGAAAAGTCCGCCATAGAGCGGAAACGCCGGATGTCAGTTTAAGGACACACCCGGAAATGTGTACAGTCACCACCGCCGTGCTATCAAAAGTACGATAAGGAGGCGACTTTTTTTATGGCAAGTCAAGTAATGAGAATCACCCTGAAAGCGTATGATCATCAGTTGGTTGATGCATCTGCCGCAAAAATCATCGACACTGTGAAGAAAACCGGAGCAGTTGTCAGCGGACCGGTTCCGCTTCCAACCAAGAAGGAAGTAGTAACCATCCTGAGAGCCGTACATAAGTACAAAGACTCCCGTGAGCAGTTTGAGCAGAGAACCCACAAGAGACTGATTGATATCATAACACCGACACAGAAGACAGTAGATGCGCTGTCTCGTCTTGAAATGCCGGCTGGTGTCTACATCGATATCAAGATGAAGACAAAGTAACACCACGTAACTCTATAATGAGCTTCCCCATACAGGATGCTCCGCTGTAGGCTGACATGAGCTTGAACAGGAATCAGGCTCCGCTGTAGAAATGAGGTTTATCATGAAGAAGGCTATTTTGGCTACAAAAGTTGGAATGACTCAGATCTTCGATGAGAATGGTCTGGCTATTCCGGTAACTGTTCTTCAGGCAGGCCCCTGTGTTGTCACACAGGTAAAGACCCGGGAGAACGACGGCTACAGTGCCGTACAGGTAGGATTCGGCGATATTCGCGAGAAACTCGTCAACAAGCCGAAAAAAGGTCTGTTTGACAAGGCCGAGACTCCGGTAAAGAGATATCTTCAGGAGTTCCGTTTTGACAATGCGGAAGACTACGAAGTAAAGCAGGAAATCAAAGCCGATATCTTTGCTGCGGGAGACCATATTGATGCGTCCGCAATCAGCAAAGGTAAAGGATTCCAGGGTGCCATCAGAAGACATGGACAGTCCAGAGGACCCATGGCTCATGGTTCCAAATATCATCGTCATGCAGGTTCCAACGGTACCTCTTCTGATCCGTCAAGGGTATTCAAGGGAAAACACATGCCCGGACATATGGGACATGTAAAGGTTACCGTTCAGAATCTGGAAGTCGTAAAGGTAGATGCTGAAAACAATCTGCTTCTTATCAAGGGCTCTGTTCCGGGACCGAAGAAGTCTCTTGTAACAATCAAAGAGTCTGTCAAGACAGTTCAGTAATCTCTAACGAGAAAGGAGGAACTTACAGATGGCAAACGTATCTGTTTACAATATGGAAGGCAGCGAAGTGGGAACACTTGAGCTTTCCGATGCCGTTTTCGGCGTTGAAATAAAAGAAAATCTTGTTCATCAGGCAGTTGTTCAGTATCTTGCAAACAACCGTCAGGGAACACAGAAAGCGAAGACCCGCTCAGAGGTAAGCGGCGGCGGCGCAAAGCCCTGGAGACAGAAGGGAACCGGTCATGCAAGACAGGGATCCACAAGAGCTCCGCAGTGGACTGGCGGCGGAATGGTATTCGCTCCGGTTCCGCGTGACTATTCCTTCAAGATGAACAAGAAGGAGAAGAGAGCGGCTCTGAAGTCCGTTCTTACCGATAAAGTTCAGGAGAACAAATTCCTGGTTCTGGATGAGCTGAAGTTTGACGCTCCGAAGACCAAAGATATGAAGAAGGTTCTGGATGCTCTCAAAGTTGAGAAGGCTCTCATCATCGTCGGAAATGACAGTGATAACGCAGTTATCTCCGCAAGAAACATTGCAGGCGTTGCTACCGCTTCACCTGAGACCATCAACGTATTCGATCTTCTGAAATACAGCACCGTAATTGCTACAAAGAGCAGTGTAGCAGCAATTGAGGAGGTGTACGCATAATGGCATCCGTTCAGTACTATGACGTTATCATCCGTCCGGTAATCACCGAGAAGAGCATGAGCCAGATGAGTGACAAGAGATATTCCTTCCTTGTTCATCCGGACGCTACAAAATCTCAGGTTAAGGAAGCTGTTGAGAAAATGTTCGACGGAGTTAAGGTTGCGAAGGTCAACACCGTTAACTACGCGGGCAAGACAAAACGCCGCGGCGCGAATGTCGGCAAGACAGCTGCCACCAAGAAGGCCGTTGTGACACTCACCGAAGACAGCAAGGAAATAGAGATCTTCGAGGGCCTGTAAATATACAGTTTATGCGCGGCGACGCGCGATAACAAACATCGAAAGGAGATACTGTAATGGGAATCAAATCTTATAACCCATATACACCTTCCAGAAGACATATGACCGGATCGGATTTCGCGGAGATCACAAAGACCGTCCCGGAGAAATCCCTCACCGTATCACTGAAGAAGACTTCTGGCCGTAACAATCAGGGAAAAATCACCGTAAGACATCACGGCGGCGGAAACAGAAGAAAATACAGAATCATCGATTTCAAGAGATTCAAGGATGATGTTCCCGCAGTTGTAAAAGCGATCGAGTACGATCCGAACCGTACCGCAAACATCGCTCTGATCTGCTATGCAGACGGTGAAAAAGCATATATCCTCGCACCGGAAGGCCTTAAGGTCGGCATGAAGGTCATGAACGGAAGCAACGCTGAAGTTCGTCCCGGAAACTGCCTGCCGCTGAAGGACATCCCGGTTGGTACTATGGTACATAACGTTGAGCTGCACAAAGGCAAAGGCGGACAGCTTGTTCGTTCTGCCGGAGTAGGAGCGCAGCTGATGGCAAAGGAAGGCGGCTATGCCACCCTTCGACTTCCGTCAGGTGAGATGCGTATGGTATCCCTTGAGTGCCGTGCAACAATCGGTATCATCGGAAACGGTGACCACAACCTGGTAAATATCGGTAAAGCCGGAAGATCCCGCCACATGGGCATTCGTCCTCATGTCCGTGGATCTGTCATGAACCCGAACGACCATCCGCACGGTGGTGGTGAAGGTAAGGCTCCGGTCGGACGTCCGGGTCCCTGCACACCTTGGGGCAAGCCTGCTATGGGTCTTAAGACCAGAAAGAAAAACAAAGCATCTAACAAACTGATCGTTCGCAGAAGAAACGGTAAGACGTTATAATTAAGGAGGATAAACGATGGCTCGTTCATTAAAAAAAGGCCCGTTTGCTGATGAGAGCTTACTGAAAGCCGTTAATAAGGCTGTCGAGTCCGGCGACAAAACAGTCATTAAAACATGGTCTCGTCGCTCTACAATATTCCCTAACTTCGTTGGACTTACAATTGCGGTTCACGACGGAAGAAAGCATGTTCCGGTATATATCACCGAGGATATGGTAGGCCACAAGCTCGGAGAGTTCGTAGCAACCAGAACCTACAGAGGACATGAGAAGACTGAGAAGAGAACCGGCGCGTAATTGTAGATCGAAAGGAGGTTATTTGAAATGGCAAAGGGACATAGAAGCCAGATTAAACGTGAAAGAAATGAAAATAAAGAAACCAGACCGTCCGCAAAGCTTTCTTACGCAAGAATGTCTGTTCAGAAGGCCTGCTTCGTACTGGACGCAATCCGCGGCAAGGATGTCGAGACCGCTCTTGGCATTCTGACTTACAGCCCGAGATACGCTTCCTCTGTTATCAAGAAACTGCTGGAGTCCGCTGTTGCGAACGCAGAGAACAACAACGGTCTTTCCAGAACAAATCTTTATGTAGCTGAGTGCTATGCAAACAAGGCACCGACAATGAAGAGAATTCAGCCAAGAGCACAGGGACGTGCGTACAGAATTGAAAAACGTACAAGCCATATCTCTGTTATCCTTGATGAGCGATAAGAGGAGGAAAGCATGGGACAGAAAGTAAATCCAAACGGATTAAGAGTCGGAATTATTAGAGACTGGAATTCCAAGTGGTATGCAGAAGCTGATTTTGCAGACAACCTGGCAGAGGATTACAAGATCCGCACATACCTGAAGAAGAGACTGTACACCTCCGGTGTGTCCAAGATCGAGATCGAAAGAGCATCTGACCGCGTTAAAATCACCGTTTACACCTCCAAGCCTGGTGTGGTAATCGGAAAAGGCGGCGCTGAGATCGAGAAAGTTAAGAAAGAGCTCAAGCAGTTCACAGACAAGAAGCTTGTCGTTGATATCAAAGAGGTAAAGAGACCGGACCGCGACGCTCAGCTCGTTGCTGAGAACATTGCTCTTCAGCTTGAGAACCGTATGTCCTACAGACGCGCGATGAAATCCGCTATGCAGAGAACAATGCGCGCAGGAGCAAAGGGAATCAAAACCAGCATCTCCGGACGTATCGGCGGCGCTGATATCGCCCGCAGAGAGTTCTACAGTGATGGAACGATCCCGCTTCAGACCCTTCGCGCAGACATTGATTACGGTTTTGCTGAGGCAGATACCACATACGGAAAAGTCGGCGTAAAAGCATGGATCTACAACGGTGAAGTACTTCCAACCAAGAATCATAAGGAAGGGAGCGATAAATAATTATGTTAATGCCAAAGAGAGTAAAACATAGAAAGCAGTTCCGTGGTTCTATGAAAGGCAAAGCCCTGAGAGGCAATGCTGTAACACAGGGTGAGTATGGACTTGTCGCTACCGAGCCCTGCTGGATTAAGTCAAATCAGATTGAGGCTGCCCGTGTAGCTATGACCAGATACGTAAAACGTGGCGGTAAGGTTTGGATCAAGGTATTCCCGGATAAGCCAGTCACAGCAAAACCTGCTGAAACCCGAATGGGATCCGGAAAAGGTTCTGTAGAGTACTGGGTAGCTGTTGTTAAGCCGGGTCGCGTTATCTTCGAGATTGCTGGTGTTCCGGAAGAAGCTGCTCGTGAGGCGCTTCGTCTTGCTATGCATAAATTACCTTGCACCTGCAAGATTGTTGCCCGTGAGAAAGTAGAAGGCGGTGAAACAAGTGAAGAGTAAAAAGTACGTAGAAGATTTAAGAACAAAATCCGCAGCCGAGCTGAATGACGAGCTTGTTGCAGCGAAGAAAGAGCTTTTCAACCTGAGATTCCAGAATGCTACAAATCAGCTCGATAATACCGCACGTATTACCGAAGTTCGCAGAAACATTGCCAGAATTTCAACTATCATCGCGCAGAATGCGAAGTCCGCTGACTGATTTTTTCAGGTCAGAAATTCGTAACGATTGAAAGGAGACAGATCGTGGAAGAACGTAATTTAAGAAAAACACGTGTCGGCAAGGTTGTCAGCGATAAGATGGACAAGACCATCACAGTTGCAATCGAGGATCACGTTGAGCATCCGCTTTACCACAAGATTGTAAAAAAGACATACAAGCTGAAAGCACACGACGAGAATAACGAGTGCAAAATCGGCGATACCGTGCGTGTAATGGAGACCAGACCGCTGTCCAAGGACAAGAGATGGAGACTGGTTGAAATTATTGAGAGAGCGAAATAATCAGGATTGCTAAAGGAGGTTTACCAGAATGGTTCAGCAGGAAACCAGATTAAGAGTTGCTGATAATACCGGTGCCAAAGAGATCCTTTGCATCCGTGTTATGGGCGGTTCTACCAGAAGATATGCAAATATTGGTGATATCATCGTTGCTTCGGTCAAAGATGCAACACCAGGCGGCGTTGTTAAAAAGGGTGATGTAGTGAAAGCCGTTGTCGTACGTACCGTAAAGGGCGTACACCGCAAGGACGGTTCCTACATCAAGTTCGATGAGAACGCTGCAGTAATTATCAAGGATGACAAAACTCCAACAGGTACACGTATTTTCGGACCGGTTGCCAGAGAGCTTCGTGAAAAACAGTTTATGAAGATTGTTTCCTTAGCTCCGGAAGTATTATAAGGAGGACGTCGATGTCAGTTAAGATTAGAAAAGGCGATACCGTCCGCGTAATCGCCGGAAAAGATAAAGACAAAGAAGGAAAAGTTCTCTCTGTTGACGCAAAGAATCATCGCGTGCTTGTTGAAGGCATCAACATGATCACAAAGAGCGTAAAACCGAATGCTGCAAACCAGCAGGGCGGCATCATCAACAAAGAGGCTCCGATCGATATTTCCAACGTTGCTTACCTGAAAGACGGCAAGACAACACGTATCGGATATAAGTTCGACGGAGACAAGAAGGTACGCGTAGCCAAGAAGACCGGCGAAGTGATTGATTAAGGAGAGGAGGCATAAAACATGAGCAGATATAAAGAGTTATACAGTAATACGATTGTTGATGCCATGACAAAGAAGTTCGGTTACAAGAACGTCATGGAAGTGCCGAAACTCGCCAAAATCGTCATCAACATGGGTGTCGGTGAGGCCAAGGAGAACGCTAAGCTCCTTGACTCTGCCGTATCCGATCTGGAGAAGATTTCCGGCCAGAAACCTGTTGTTACAAAAGCGAAAAAATCCGTTGCAAACTTCAAGATCCGTGAGGGAATGCCGATCGGATGCAAGGTTACTCTTCGCGGAGAGCGTATGTATGAGTTCGCTGATCGTCTGATCAACCTCTCACTTCCCCGTGTACGTGACTTCCGCGGCGTAAATCCGAATGCCTTTGACGGCAGAGGAAACTACGCTCTGGGAATCAAAGAGCAGCTGATCTTCCCTGAAATCGATTATGACAAGATCGATAAGGTAAGAGGAATGGACATCATCTTTGTTACTACCGCAAAGACAGATGAAGAAGCACGTGAGTTACTGGCACAGTTTGGCATGCCATTCGCAAAGTAATTGAGGAGGAATCGAATTCATGGCTAAAAAGTCAATGAAAATCAAACAGGCACGGAAACCGAAATTCTCCACAAGAGCATACACACGCTGCAGAATCTGCGGACGTCCGCACTCTGTATTAAGAAAATACGGCATCTGCCGTATCTGTTTCCGTGAGTTAGCATATAAGGGAGAGATCCCGGGCGTAAAGAAAGCAAGCTGGTAAAGAAAGGAGGAAATGTAAAATGTCAATAAGCGATCCGATTGCAGATATGCTTACGAGAATTCGTAACGCAAACGCAGCAAAACATGATACTGTTGATGTTCCTGCATCTAAAATGAAGATTTCCATCGCTGATATTCTTGTTAACGAAGGATATATCGAGAAATATGATCTTGTTGACGAGGGTGCGTTCAAAAACATCCACATTACACTGAAATACGGTGCTGATAAGAACGAGAAGATCATCACTGGTATGAAGAGAATCTCCAAACCAGGTCTTCGTGTTTACGTCAATAAGGATGAGCTTCCGAAGGTTCTCGGCGGACTGGGTATTGCAATCCTTTCCACCAACCAGGGAGTGATCACCGACAAGGAAGCCAGAAAGCTTAAAGTCGGCGGTGAGGTTCTTGCATTCGTATGGTAATGCAGGACGCGGCATTCTGCCGCATTGAATTATGTTTGTAAGCAGGTTATACACACCTTTTACGAAATGTAACTGAAAACAGGGGGCTCGCACAGAGCTTCCCGAAAATCTAAGTTAATGGAGGAAATTGGCAATGTCACGTATTGGTAGAATGCCAGTGCCGGTACCTGCAGGGGTAACGGTAAATGTCGGAGAGGGCAATGTAGTTACAGTCAAGGGCGCTAAGGGTGAGCTTGTAAGAACTATGGCACCGATTCTGACAATTGAAGTAAAAGATGATGCAGTTGTAGTAACAAGACCTAACGATGAGAAATCAACAAAGGCTCTTCACGGACTGACCCGTTCCCTGATCCACAATATGGTTGTTGGCGTCAGCGAAGGATTTGAGAAGAAGCTTGAGATTAACGGTGTTGGTTATCGTGCTGCAAAACAGGGTAAGAAACTGGTTCTGAACCTGGGTTACTCTCACCCGGTAGAGATGGAAGACCCGGATGGTATTGAGACCGTTGTTGACGGCAACAATATCACCGTTAAGGGTATCTCCAAAGAGAAAGTCGGACAGTACGCTGCTGAGATCAGAGGCAAGAGAGCACCTGAACCTTACAAGGGCAAGGGAATCAAATATGCGGATGAAGTAATCAGACGTAAAGTCGGCAAGACCGGTAAGAAATAATTAAAGGAGAGTGTGATTATGATTAGTAAAGTATCCAGAGCACAGGTTCGCCAGAAAAAACATAGAAGATTGCGCAATCACATCGCAGGAACCTCCGAGAGACCGCGTCTTTCTGTCTTCCGCAGCAATGAGAACATGTATGCACAGATCATTGACGATAGTCAGGGCAAAACTCTTGTATCTGCTTCTACACTTCAGAAGGATGTCAAGAGCGAGCTTGAGAAGACAAACGATGTAGCTGCAGCAAAATATCTTGGTACAGTGATCGGCAAGAAGGCAATCGAAGCCGGCATCACCGAGGTAGTATTTGATCGTGGCGGTTATATTTATCACGGTAAAGTACAGGCCCTTGCTGACGGTGCAAGAGAAGCAGGACTGAAATTCTAAGGAAGGAGAAGAACACAGAATATGAGACACGTAATCATTGATCCCAGCCAGCTCGAGCTGGAAGATAATGTAGTATCCATCAAGAGAGTCTCCAAGACTGTAAAAGGTGGTCGTAACTCCCGCTTTACCGCACTTGTAATCGTAGGTGATCGCAATGGTCATGTAGGTGCAGGCCTTGGAAAAGCAGTTGAGATTCCCGAGGCAATCCGCAAGGGAAGAGAGGACGCTGTAAAGCATCTGATCTCTGTCGCAAGAGATGAGAACAACAGTATCACTCATGACTTTATCGGAAATTACGGAAGCGCTTCCGTTCTTCTGAAGAGAGCTCCCGAAGGTACCGGTATCATCGCAGGCGGCACAGCCCGTGCTGTCGTTGAGCTTGCCGGAATTCAGAACATCCGTACCAAATGTCTTGGTTCCAACAACAAGCAGAACGTAGTTCTTGCTACGCTTGAGGGACTGAAGGCTCTGAAGACTCCTGAAGAAGTTGCAAGACTCCGCGGAAAATCTGTTGATGAGATTCAGGCATAAGGAGGACAGTTAAGATGGCGGATAAGAAAATCAAAGTTACACTGGTTCGCTCTACAATCGGTTGTGTTCCGAAACACAGAAAGATCGTAGAGGGAATCGGACTCAGAAAATTAAACCACTCAGTAGAGCTGCCTGACAACGAGTCCACTCGCGGCATCATTCGTCAGGTCGGCTATCTGCTCAAGGTTGAAGAGTAATTGGAAGGAGGTACCAAATGGACTTATCAAATTTAAGCCCTGCTGAGGGCTCCAGACAGAGCGACAACTTCCGCAGAGGCCGTGGACATGGTTCAGGAAATGGTAAAACTGCCGGTAAGGGACACAAGGGACAGAAGGCTCGTTCCGGAGCACCGAGACCGGGTTTTGAAGGCGGTCAGATGCCTTTATACAGACGTCTCCCGAAGAGAGGCTTCACCTGCAGAAACAGCAAGGATATCGTTGCCGTTAATGTAGATGTTCTCAACAGATTCGAAGACGGTTCAGAAGTGACAATCTCCTCACTCGTTGAGAGCGGTATTGTCTCCAATCCGCGCGATGGTGTTAAGATCCTTGGAAACGGCGAGCTTACAAAGAAGCTCAATGTCAAGGTTACCGCAGCCAGCGCAAGTGCAAAAGAAAAAATCGAAGCAGCCGGTGGAACAATTGAGGTGATCTGATGTTAAAGACATTGCGTGATGCATTCCGAATCAAGGAAATACGGCGGAGACTTTTTTATGTGTTTCTCATGCTTGTCATCATACGATTGGCTTCTCAGGTTCCGGTTCCCGGTGTGGACACCAAGTTTTTTGCAAACTATTTCAGCAGCAACTCGACGGATGCGTTCAACTTTCTGAACGCATTCACGGGTGGTGGATTTACCAACTTTTCCATCCTCGCGTTAAGTATTACGCCTTACATCACTGCTTCCATTATTGTACAGCTTCTGACCATCGCGTTTCCCGCGCTGGAGGAGATGACAAGGGACGGCGAAGAGGGCAGGAAAAAGCTTGACCGCATCACCAGATACCTTACCGTGGCTCTTTCCTTATTTGAATCTGTCGCAATGTGTATCGGATTCGGCAATGAGCTGATCCTCGATCTTAATGCCGTAAACGTCATTGTCGTTGTTGCCAGCCTTACGGCAGGCTCCTGTTTCCTGATGTGGATCGGTGAACAGATCAATGACAAAGGCGTTGGAAATGGTATCTCCATCGTACTTCTGATCAACATCCTGTCCCGCGTTCCGCAGGATATGATCACTCTTTACGATAACTTTGTAAAGGGCAAGACCATTGCGAAAGCAGCGGTTGCCTGGGTAGTAATTGCGGTTATTATCCTGGCAATTGTCGTTCTTACGCTTATCCTGAACGGGGCAGAAAGGAGAATACCGGTACAGTATTCTCAGAAAATGGTCGGTCGGCGTCTTATTGGCGGTCAGTCTTCAAGTATTCCCCTGAAAGTAAACACTGGTGGTGTAATTCCGATTATCTTTGCATCATCCATTATGTCTTTCCCGGGAATCATCGTTGCCTTTACTGGAAAATCCCCTGCAGGATGGGGCGGAAAAATCATAAAGATGCTCAGTTCAAGCAACTGGTTTGATACTTCAGACTGGTTCTCTACTCTGGGGCTTGTGCTCTATGTCCTGCTTGTCATCTTCTTTGCCTACTTCTATACTTCAATTACCTTTAATCCGATTGAAGTTGCAGACAACATGAAGAAACAGGGCGGTTTCATCCCGGGTATCCGGCCGGGAAAGGCTACCGAAGACTATCTGAATTCCGTTCTTAAATATGTAATCTTCATCGGCGCTGTCGGTCTGATTATCGTTTGTGTGATTCCTTACGTATTTAATGGCCTGTTCAACGCAGATGTATCTTTCGGCGGAACTTCTCTGATCATTATTGTATCCGTCATTCTGGAGACACTGACACAGGTGGAATCTATGATGCTTGTTCGCAATTACAAGGGATTCCTTTCAGAATAATGAAATCATAAAATAGTTTTCGGAGGAGCTGCAGATATCTGCGGCTCCTTTTACTTACGCGAACAGTGAGCCGCAGCCGAATGCGAAGTACTCGTGTGCGGCGAGCGTCGCGATAGCGAGTTAAAACTCGCGCAGCGTGTTTTATCTCGTTGTCTTGACGCCTTCTCGCAAAATGTATACAATAATAAAATAATGGTCGGTCTGCGCTGATTTCTGCGCAGAAAGACAGAATTCAGATAAAACCATCATATCCGGGAGGTACACGTAATGAAAATCATCATGTTGGGCGCACCTGGCGCAGGTAAGGGAACACAAGCCAAGAAAATCGCCGCAAAATATGGAATTCCGCATATTTCCACGGGAGATATCTTCCGTGCGAACATCAAAGAGGGAACAGAGCTGGGCAGAAAAGCAAAGGAGTACATGGATCAGGGACTTCTGGTACCGGATGAGCTCACCTGCGATCTCGTTGTGGACAGAATCTCACAGCCGGATGCTTCCAATGGATACGTTCTGGATGGTTTCCCGAGGACTATTCCTCAGGCAGAAGCTCTCACCAAGGCTCTGGAGGCCCGCGGAGAGAAAATCGATTATGCAATTGATGTCACTGTGCCGGATGAGAACATCGTCAGCCGTATGTCGGGAAGACGTGCATGCCTGAAGTGCGGAGCCACCTATCATCTTGTCTACAATCCGCCGAAGAAGGAAGGGGTCTGTGACAACTGCGGAGCAGAACTCGTACTTCGCGACGACGACAAACCGGAAACGGTTCAGAAACGTCTGAACGTCTATCATGCACAGACACAGCCCCTGATTGATTACTATTCAAAAACCGGCGTTCTGTTCTCTGTAGACGGCACACAGGATATTGACAAAGTTTTTGCCGATATCGTTGCAAAACTGGGCTGATTCTGTATAATAAAGCAGTTGAGGCAGATTATGTCAGTAACCATCAAGAATTCAATTGAAATTAAGGCAATGCGCAAGTCAAACCGTCTTTTGCAGGACGTCTTCGCAGGGCTGAGGGAGATGATCCGGCCGGGCGTTTCTACCTGGGAGATCAACGAGGCAGGTGAGAAACTGATCCGGGATCTGGGAGGAGTTCCGAACTTTCTGAATTATTCCGGCTATCCGGCATCCGTCTGCACCTCAATCAACGAAGAGGTTGTTCACGGGATACCAAGCAGAGAACGAATCCTCAGGGAGGGAGATATTATCAGTCTGGATGCCGGTCTGATCTATGACGGATACCATTCGGATGCAGCCAGAACATACGCGGTCGGAGAAATCAGCAGGGAGGCCAGGGATCTGATAGATGTCACACGACAATCTTTTTTCGAGGGCATCCGTTATGCCAGAGCAGGTCTTCACCTGAATGATATCTGTACTGCCATCGGAGCTTATGCGGAGAGCAAAGGATACGGAGTCATCAGGGATCTCTGCGGACACGGCATCGGCAGAGAGATGCATGAAGATCCTCAGATTCCGAACTTTGCACAGAAGACACGTGGAATTCGTCTTCAGCCGGGCATGACTCTCGCGATCGAGCCGATGATTTCCACCGGGTCTTATGAGGTTGAATGGCTCGACGATGGCTGGACCGTTGTAACAAAAGACAGATCACTTGCGGCTCACTACGAGAATACTATCCTCATTACAGAGGGGGAGCCTGAGATTCTGACTCTCTCATCAAATGAGTAAGGGGTAATTTATGAGACAGCTGAAGGAAGGAATGTATGCCAGAAGCCTTGCAGGACACGACAAGGGAAAGCTGTACATCGTAGCAAAAGTATCAGGCGGCGACATCTGGCTGACGGACGGAGCGTGCAGGAATCTGGCTCATCCGAAAAAGAAGAAACGGATACACATCCAGCCATGTTTTCAAACCGCGACGTCTCTGGAGTCCATGATCCTGAGACAGCAGACCCTGACCGACACCGATATCAGAGATGCACTTAAATGCAAGGAGGAACTTTAATGTCAAAAGCAGATGTAATTGAAGTAGAAGGCGTCGTGCTCGAAAAACTTCCGAACGCGATGTTCCGTGTTGAACTTGAGAACAAGCATGTAGTACTTGCTCATATCAGCGGCAAGCTGCGGATGAATTTTATCCGTATCCTTCCCGGTGACAAGGTGACACTGGAACTGTCCCCTTATGATCTTGATAAGGGCAGAATTATCTGGAGAGATAAATAATTGACCCCGCGGGGCTTTTCTTCCGGAGCAGTCCAAATGGATGTCACGGCAGAAAGCCCTGCTTTTCGTTCAAGACAGCTTCAGCTTACACCCTCGATTCGGAATATCTTCTTATCTGCAGTACCCCTGTTATCCCATTTATTTGCGCTGTGCCATTACGATTGCCTTTTTCAGCAGCATTGCAAAGTACTCCATCAGCTTCCTGTCTATTGTCATTTCATACGAAAAAATCCTTTAAATTTCAGTAATTTTCTCTTGCATAAATCGAACCTCAATGATACAATGCTATACGTATCTTTTTGTGCCGTAATAAGGACTAACCCACCATAAGACGGCTGAAGAGGTACAGGCAATATCAATTATGCTTTCATCAAAGGAAAGGAGGATACTCATGAAGGTAAGATCTTCTGTGAAACCGATCTGCGAGAAATGCAAGGTTATCAAGAGAAAAGGCAGTATTCGTATCATTTGTGAGAATCCAAAGCATAAGCAGAGACAGGGTTGATTCCCTTTAATCAATCTGACCTTCTGCTTATGCGGAACTGATATTATAAAGTGAGACCTGACTGGCTGCGTCAGGATACCTCCGGCGGACATCACCGGAACATGGTATTTGCTCCGGGACTGATCCCTTATAATATCGCTTAAAACCTTGCCGGCGCCGTCGTGACCGGGAAAGGAAAGGCTGCCGACGTCTGGGCAGCTGGATGTATCATACCGACATCCCATTTAAGATGGTATTAACCAGACCAGCTGATATTCAGCAAATCATGACTGGTCAGAATCAAA
This sequence comes from Bilifractor sp. LCP21S3_F8, assembly GCF_052117805.1. NCBI lineage: Bacteria > Bacillati > Bacillota > Clostridia > Lachnospirales > Lachnospiraceae > Bilifractor > Bilifractor sp. LCP21S3_F8. The sequence continues at coordinate 105,897 of NZ_JBQKIK010000003.1, forward strand.
GGAGGAAAACGCACATGGCTCGTATAGCTGGTGTAGATTTACCAAGAGACAAACGTGTAGAGATAGGTCTTACCTATATCTATGGAATTGGAAGAACAACTTCCAATCGTATCCTTGCGCAGGCTGGAGTTAATCCGGATACACGTGTAAGAGATCTGACAGACGAAGAAGTCAAGAACCTTGCTGCAGCAATCGAAGAGCTTCAGGTTACCGTTGAGGGTGATCTGAGACGTCAGACAGCAATGGATATCAAGCGTCTTCAGGAGATCGGCTGCTATCGTGGAAAACGTCACAGACAGGGACTTCCTGTTCGCGGACAGAAGACAAAGACCAATGCAAGAACACGCAAGGGTCCGAGAAGAACAGTTGCCAACAAGAAGAAATAATTGTTGCTGACAGTTCCGATAGAACATTTTGACAATCAGAAGATAAAGCGATTAATTTGGAAAAGGTAGGTTAGTTTTTATTATGCCAAAAGCAGTAAAGAAAGCGACAAAGCGTCGCGTTAAGAAAAACGTTGAACGTGGACAGGCTCATATTCAGGCATCTTTCAACAACACAATCGTTACTCTGACCGATACTGCAGGTAACGCGCTGTCTTGGGCAAGTGCCGGCGGGCTTGGCTTTAAAGGTTCAAGGAAATCTACTCCATATGCGGCACAGATGGCTGCAGAGACTGCCACAAAGGCAGCTCTTATTCATGGATTAAAGAGTGTTGACGTATTCGTAAAGGGACCTGGTTCAGGCCGTGAGGCGGCAATCCGCGCACTGGCTGCAGCAGGACTTGAAGTTACAAGTATCTGTGATGTTACCCCGGTACCGCACAACGGATGCCGTCCGCCGAAACGTAGAAGAGTCTGATTGACAACAGGAGGTCATATATAAATGGCAGTAGATAGAACACCGGTCCTGAAGAGATGCAGATCCCTTGGACTTGATCCGACATATCTTGGAATTGATAAGAAATCCAATCGTCAGCTGAGAAATAACCGCCGCAAGATTTCCGAGTACGGCGCACAGCTGCGTGAAAAGCAGAAAGCAAAATTCATTTACGGAGTGCTTGAGAAGCCTTTCCGTAACTACTATGCAAAGGCTGACCGCATGAAGGGTCAGACAGGTGAGAACCTGATGGCTCTGCTTGAGCTTCGTCTTGACAACGTTCTTTTCCGTCTTGCATTCGCAAGAACAAGAAAAGAAGCAAGACAGATGGTAGATCACAAGTTCGTAACCGTTAACGGCAAGGTTGTAAATATCCCTTCTTATGAGGTAAAGCCGGGAGACGTTATCGAAATCAAGGAAAGCAAGAAATCCACCCAGCGGATGAAAGATATCGCTGATGCGACATCCGGACGCGTTGTACCGTCCTGGCTGACTGTAAATGCAGAGTCTCTGCAGGGCACAGTCGCTCAGGTTCCGGCACGTGATCTGATCGATGTTCCGGTTAACGAGATGCAGATCGTCGAGCTGTACTCCAAGTAATCTCTGAAATTCACTGATCACACATGCACTTGATGAATACAGAGTTATTTGCAGGAAATCGGACGACCGTGTATAAGAAGGAGGGACTTGAAGGTGTTTGATTTTAACAAACCCAAAATTGAAATTAGCGAGATTTCAGAAGATAAGAAATTCGGCAGATTTGTCGTTGAACCTCTGGAGCGCGGATACGGCACGACCCTTGGAAACTCTCTTCGCAGAATCATGCTTTCGTCCCTGCCGGGAGCTGCTGTCAGCCAGGTAAAGATCGAAGGTGTACTGCATGAGTTTAGTTCCATTCCGGGCGTAAAAGAGGATGTAACTGAAATCATCATGAACCTTAAGAGCCTTTCCATCAAGAATAACAGCAGTTCCGACGAGCCGAAGGTCGCATACATCGAGTATGAAGGCGAAGGCGTCGTACGCGCTTCTGATATTCAGGTTGACCAGGATATTGAGATCATGAACCCGGATCAGGTGATTGCGCATCTCAATGGCGGTGCTGACTGCAAGCTCTACATGGAGCTCACAATCACAAACGGCCGCGGATATGTAGGCGCTGACAAGGGCAAGACCGATGATATGCCGATCGGAGTAATTGCGGTTGACGCGATTTACACACCGGTTGAGCGTGTCAACATGACGGTTGAAAATACCCGTGTCGGGCAGGTGACCGATTATGACAAGCTGACACTGGATGTTTACACGGATGGAACACTCGGTCCGGATGAGGCTGTCAGTCTTGCCGCAAAGGTTCTCAGTGAGCACCTGAAGCTTTTCATCGACCTCTCTGAGAATGCAAAGACGGCAGAAGTCATGATTGAAAAAGAGAGCAACGAGAAAGAGAAAGTTCTTGAGATGAACATCGACGAGCTTGAGCTTTCCGTTCGTTCCTATAACTGTCTGAAACGTGCCGGTATCAATACCGTAGAGGAGCTCTGCAGCAAGACCTCAGAGGATATGATGAAGGTCCGGAATCTTGGACGTAAATCCCTTGAAGAGGTTCTCGCGAAGCTGAATGAGCTCGGACTGTCCCTTGCCCCGAGTGAAGAACAGTAAGAATCAATTTATTATTTTACAGATATACAGTTAACCCGTAAGACCGGAAGTGCAGGGTGAACGTGTTCTATTTGTAGATTAAAGCGGATGTTCAGTAAGTCCAAAGCAGCGTGAGCATCCGTTCCACAAATAACGGAGGAATTACAGAAATGGCTAAATACAGAAAGCTTGGCAGAACATCATCTCAGAGAAAAGCTCTTCTCAGAAACCAGGTTACAAACCTGCTTTATCACGGAAAGATCCGCACAACTGAGACCAAGGCCGGTGAGATCCGCAAGATCGCGGAGAGCCTCATCGCTCTTGCAGTTCGTGAGAAGGACAATTTTGAGACCGTTACCGTCACCGCAAAGGTTCCGCAGAAGGACGCCGATGGCAAGCGTGTGAAGAAGGTAGAGAACGGAAAGAAGGTTACCGTTTATACTGAGGTTCAGAAAGAACTCAAGAAAGATCTTCCTTCCAGACTTCATGCACGTCGTCAGATGAACAAGGTATTCTATCCGATTACTGAAGTTCCGGCAGAGGCGAAGGGCAGAAAGGCCAATACAAAGACTGTCGACATGGCAGCAAAAATGTTCGATGAAATCGCTCCGAAGTATGCAGACCGCAATGGTGGTTATACCAGAATCATCAAGATCGGTCAGCGCAAGGGCGACGGAGCAATGGAAGTTTTGATCGAGCTTGTATAATACGCTGCGTCGTAACAGCTGTTTTGACCGCATTCCTTGTGAATGCGGTCTTTTTATAGTTTTTTAATTTTTCCCTGTTTATGACTGATTGAAACAGAAATCCTCTTGATGTAAAATACCTATTATCATAATTTACAGTAATATCTCTCCCAGAAAATTACAGATGTCTGTTTAAATGTCTGCTTAATTCTGATCATTACAGCTGTCAGTTTTATTCTGATCTTTACAGCAGTCAGTATTATTCTGATCTATACAGCTGTCAGTTTTGTTCTGATCATTACAGTCAGCTTTCTGTTTCCGTTCCGCTTCTTATGGATCTGCTGTCTATTGTTCTGTCACTAAAAACCTGCTGTTATCATTTATCAAGGAATATTTTATTGAAGGACTATTTATGGGTAAGAAACTCCTGTTCGTTTACAATATGCATTCCGGTAAAGGAATGATCAAGGACCGACTTGCGGATATCATCGATATTTTCACGCAGGGTGGTTATGATGTAATTGCTCACCCCACGCAGGCGGTGGGGGACGCCACACGATTTGTGAGGGATTACGCCGCTATGAGTGACTGTGTGGTCTGCAGTGGCGGAGACGGAACGCTTGACGAGGTGGTAGACGGTGTAATGGACACCATTCCTGAACTCCCCGTGGGATATATCCCGGCCGGCAGCACAAATGACTTTGCCAACAGCCTTGCCATTCCGCGTGACATGCTCCAGGCCGCCCGCGACATTGTTCTCGGCGACTTGTATCAATGCGACGTTGGGGCCTTCAACGACAAGTTTTTCACTTATGTCGCGGCTTTCGGTATGTTTACAAATGTATCCTACGAGACCGATCAGACGCTGAAGAACAATCTCGGCCACCTCGCATATCTTCTGCAGGCAGGGAAGGAGGTTTTCCGCATTCCCAGCTATCACCTGGTCATTCAGGCAGATGGGCGCCGGATCGAGGGCAACTACACCTACGGAATGATCACAAACACACGTGTCGTCGGCGGCATGCGGAATCTGACCGGCACATCGGTCGACATGAATGACGGCCTCTTCGAGGTGACACTTGTGCGCACACCGACAAACCCCATCGAGGTCAATGAGATCGTCCAGAACCTTCTGAATATCAATGAGAACAGCTCGCCCCTTGTGGACAAGCTTAAGGCACACCGGATTGTGATTGATTCATCCGAGGAGATCGCGTGGACACTGGACGGTGAATACGGAGACGCTCATAACCATGTCAACATTGAAAACTGCTATAAAAAGCTAAACCTGTTCCTGAACCGCAGAAACAAGAGCTATCCGGACCAGAACAATTCGGTGGAGAAGCATTGAACCGCAAAACTGTCGCCATTTTTTGACATATAATTCACAAGCTATTGCAATAGCCAAACTATTTAGTATATAATGGGTGCGTCAGAAGATCAGTTTCCGTCGGTAATACGAATCTCATACAGAATCAGAGTCGGCACGGCGGTACTTCTTCTATCAAAACGGTACACGGTAACAATGTACGCAGTAATCCTAAGGAGGATAAGATATGTTAGTTAACGCAGCTGAGATGCTTAAAAAGGCACAGGCCGGTCACTACGCAGTAGGCCAGTTCAATATCAACAATCTGGAATGGACAAAGTCAATCCTCGAGACAGCGCAGAAGCTGAACTCCCCGGTTATTCTCGGTGTCTCCATGGGAGCCGGAAAGTACATGACAGGCTATAAGACAGTTGCTGCTATGGTTAAGGCAATGGATGAATCTCTCGGAATTACGGTTCCGGTTGCGCTTCATCTGGATCACGGCGACTATGATGCCTGCTACGCCTGCATCAAGGCCGGATTTACTTCCATCATGTTTGATGGCTCTCACCTTCCGTTTGACGAGAACTACGCGAAGACAACCGAGCTGGTATCTGTATCTCATAAGCTCGGACTTTCCATTGAGGCTGAGGTCGGAGCAATCGGCGGAGAGGAAGATGGTGTCGTAGGTATGGGCGAATGCGCAGATCCTGAAGAGTGCAAGAAAATCGCGGATCTCGGCGTAGACTTCCTGGCTGCAGGCATCGGCAACATCCACGGCGTATATCCCGCAAACTGGCCGGGACTTTCCTTCGACACTCTGGCAGCGATCAAGGCCAAGACCGGTGATATGCCGCTTGTACTTCACGGAGGCACAGGTATTCCGGATGACCAGATCACAAAGGCAATCTCTCTTGGTGTTTCCAAGATCAATGTAAATACCGAGTGCCAGATTGTATTCGCAGAAGCAACCCGCAAATACATTGAGGCCGGCAAGGATCAGCAGGGTAAGGGATTCGATCCCAGAAAGCTCCTGAAGCCTGGCGCTGAAGCAATCTGCGCAAAGGTAGAAGAAAAGATCAGACTCTTCGGTTCCGTAGACAAAGCCTGAGTAAAATGAGAGAAAAGCTCGCTGCACGGGTTTTTCTCTCTTTATCGCGATATCTGACTCACCCGACCGCTTTGCGGCCGGCTGCGGCTCACTGTTCGCGTAAATATGAAGACTGCCGCACTAGCCGCATTAGTGCGGCAGTCTTTTTGCAGTCATCATTTTCTGTAACTGCCCGGGCTGCAGCTGACAGAAACAATTTCCAGACAAGCAGGAGGAAGTCATGACAGACGATTATAATCCCTATGTAAACCCGGCCGACATCTTCGGCGAACTCGTATTCAATGATGAAACCATGCAGGAGCGTCTGCCGAAAAAGGTTTACGCAAAACTGAAGAAAATCATCAATGAGGGTGGCGATCTGGATCTGGATACCGCAGATGTCATCGCACACGAAATGAAAGAGTGGGCGATCGAGAAGGGCGCTACACACTACACCCACTGGTTCCAGCCCCTGAACGGACTCACTGCCGAAAAACATGATTCTTTTATCACTTCGCCGCTTCCTTCCGGGAAAACCCTGATGAGCTTCTCCGGAAAGGAGCTGATTAAGGGAGAGCCGGATGCTTCCTCCTTCCCTTCCGGAGGACTGCGCGCGACCTTCGAGGCAAGGGGATATACGGCGTGGGACTGCACCTCTCCGGCCTTTATCCGTCAGGATGCAGGTGGAGCCACTCTTTGCATTCCGACCGCATTCTGTTCCTATACCGGAGAAGCTCTGGATCAGAAGACGCCGCTGCTTCGATCCATGGAAGTGATCAATCGGGAATCGCTCCGTCTGCTGAAACTGTTCGGCAATACGACCTCCAAAAAGGTGACTCCTTCCATCGGCGCAGAGCAGGAGTATTTCATTGTCGATGAGAAAAAATATCTGCAGAGAAAAGATCTGATCTATACCGGCCGCACTCTGTTCGGAACCATGCCTGCGAAGGGGCAGGAGATGGATGATCATTATTTCGGAATCATTCAGCCCCGAATCGCTTCTTTCATGAAGGACGTCGATATTGAACTCTGGAAAATGGGCGTGACAGCAAAAACAGAACATAATGAGGTAGCGCCGGGACAGCATGAACTTGCCGTCATTTATTCCGAGGCTAACGTAGCGACGGACGACAACCACCTTGTGATGCAGACGCTGAAACGGGTTGCCAGAAAACATGGTCTGAAATGTCTTCTGCACGAGAAGCCTTTTGAGGGAGTCAACGGATCCGGAAAGCACGACAACTGGTCTCTGACCACCGATGACGGAATCAACCTGCTGGATCCGGGCAAAACCCCTCATGAAAACATCCAGTTTCTGTTGATTCTTTCCTGTATCGTAAAGGCTGTAGACGAACATGCAGGTCTTCTCAGAGAATCCGCGGCAGATCCCGGAAACGACCACAGACTCGGCGCGAATGAAGCACCGCCGGCTATTCTGTCTATTTTCCTCGGTGAACAGCTCGAGGATGTCGTGGAGCAGCTGATCAGCACCGGAGACGCAAAACGAAGTCTGAAAGGCGAACGGCTCTCCACAGGCGTATCCAGTCTGCCGGACCTGTACAAAGACGCGACCGACCGGAACCGCACCTCACCCTTCGCCTTTACCGGAAATAAATTTGAATTCCGCATGGTTGGTTCTCAGGATTCCATTGCAGAGCCGAATGTCGTACTGAATACGATCGTAGCGGAGGCTTTTTCCGACGCCTGTGATATCCTGGAGAAAGCGGATCAGTTCCAGCTGGCGGTTCACGATCTGATCAAGAAGAATTTCACGGAGCACGAGCGCATCATCTTCAACGGCGACGGCTACTCTGACGAGTGGGTGAAGGAAGCTGCCAGAAGAGGTCTTCCCAATATCACCTGCGAAGTAGACGCGATACCGGAGCTCGTCACAGAGCAGACGATCCGCATGTACGAAAAGTTCCATGTCTTCACCAGGACCGAACTTGAGTCCCGTGCTGAAATCAAATACGAGAACTACGCAAAGACAATCAATATCGAGGCGAAGGCAATGATCAACATCGCCAGCAAGCGTCTGATTCCGGCTGTCGTACGGTATACCACCGTCCTTGCGGATTCCATCAATGCAGTGCGTGCTGCCGGTGTCGATGAGGTTTCTGTGCAGACCGAACTGCTTCAGAAGACCAGCACTCTTCTTCGGGAGAGCATGAATGCGCTCCGGGCTCTTTCTGAAGTGGACGGACAGGCGAATACAATGGCAAGAGGAAGAGAGCAGGCGAAGTTCTGCCATGACAAGGTGACTCCGGCAATGGATGCGCTCCGCAGGCCCATCGATGAGTTGGAACAGATTGTTGATAAGTCTCTCTGGCCGATGCCCTCTTACGGAGACCTGCTCTTCGAGGTTTGAGCAGGACTATCATAAAATTTTCGAGGAGTAAGCCTGCATCCATTATTGTTTCAGATATTTGTCTGAAATTTTATGATTTCTTTCCGACATAAGTCTGAATTTGAATTTCATATGACTGTCAGGATAAAAGCTGCTGCCTCCGCATAACCGCGCGGCAGCAGCTGGCTTTATACCTGTTGCGAGGCGGGGAAATCACGCATGACCATCTGTGCGAACCATCAGCCCCGCTATATTTTGTCTTCTGCATGTAAAGGTTGCAATATATTTACGAAAGTGTTACAATTCGAGCGTTGGTTTTAGGCCGTCGGACCTTGAAAATCGCGTTATCCAAAATAATGCACAAATATGCTTCCATTTTTGTGTCATTTATTATAGAATGTACTTGTTTAATTGCGTTTTGATCAGATTAAATGAGTAGAAGCGCGGTTTCCGGCAGCTTAAAATGAAAGAGGGTAGCAAAATGATTTCGAACCAAATTCTGCAGAGCACGATTGAGGGACTCAAAAACATCTCCAAGATGGATTTCGGTGTATATGATACTGCCGGAAAGCTCTTGGTCTCTACATCCTCCCAGGCGGACGCGGCAAAAGATGATCTGCTTGATTTTGCCCAGTCACAGGCAGATTCCCAGACGATCCGCGGCGTACAGTTTTTCAAGGTGTACGATGAACATCAGCTCGAATATATTCTGCTTGCCCAGGGATCCGGCGACGAGAACCTTCTGGTCGGAAAAATGGCCGTATTTCAGCTTCAAAGTCTGCTGACCGCATATAAAGAGCGCTTCGACAAGGACAACTTCATCAAGAATCTTCTTCTGGACAATCTTCTCCTTGTCGATATCTATAACCGCGCCAAAAAGCTGCACATCACCCCGGACGCCAGAAGAGTGGTATACATTCTTGAGGCTTCTCAGGAGAAAGACCATCCGGGAAATCTTGAAAATATCAGGAACACCATAAATGGCAAAAATTCTGATTTTATCACGGCTATCGATGAGAAGAGCATCATTATCGTCAAGGAGCTGGAAGAGGATGATGACTATTCGGAGGCGGAGAAGTTCGCGAATTCCATTCTGGACGCTGTGGGAAGGGATCCGGATGGAGAGGTTCATATCGCGTTTGGCACCATCGTCAGAGAACTGAAGGAAGTATCCAGATCCTACAAGGAAGCCAAGATGGCCATGGATGTGGGAAAGATCTTCTCCGATGGAAAGGATGTATACGCATATAATCAGCTTGGAATCGGGCGTCTGATCTATCAGCTTCCCATCCCTCTGTGCAAGATGTTTATTCGGGAGATCTTCGCGAATAAATCCCCGGATGATTTTGATGAGGAGACCCTGACCACGATCAATAAGTTCTTTGAGAACAATCTGAATGTGTCAGAGACATCCAGACAGCTTTATATTCACAGAAACACCCTTGTATACCGGCTGGACAAGCTGCAGAAGAGCACCGGTCTTGACCTGAGAGTATTTGAGGATGCCATCACATTCAAGATTGCTCTCATGGTCGTGAAGTATATGAAGTATATGGAGACACTGGACTATTAATGCCCGGCTCTCCGGCCACACAGCAGGAGGAGTATAAATGATAACATTCGATAATGTTACAAAGATATATGAAAAAGGACAAAACCCTGCGATTGATCATATATCTCTGAACATCGAAAAGGGAGAGTTCGTATTCATTGTCGGCAACAGCGGATCCGGAAAAACAACCCTGATCGAGCTGATGCTGAAGGAACTCAGTCCGACATCCGGAAAGATTACCATTAACGGACACAATCTGAACCGGATGAGAAGCAGCAGAATTGCGAAATATCGCCGCGGGATCGGCGTTGTATTCCAGGATTTCCGTCTTCTCAAGGACAGAAATGTATATGAGAATGTCGCTTTTGCCCAGCGTGTGATCGAGAAACCGAACCGCATCATCAAGAAGCGTGTGCCAGAGGTTCTCACTCTGGTCGGTCTTGCCACCAAGTACCGTTCCTATCCAAATGAGCTCTCCGGAGGAGAGCAGCAGAGAGTTGCGCTCGCCCGGGCTCTTGTCAATCGTCCTGATATCCTTCTCGCGGACGAACCGACCGGTAACCTTGATCCGAAGAATTCCGCTGAGATTATGGAGCTTCTTGAAGAAATTAACATGCGCGGAACCACCGTTGTAGTAGTTACTCATAACCGGGAAATCGTTAACAAAATGAAGAAACGAGTAATCCGATTGAGAAAAGGCGTCATTGTAAGCGACGAACAGGAAGGTGGTTATATTGAAGATTAGAAGTATCTTTTACAATGCAGGACAGGGTGCCAAGAACATTGTCAGGAACAAAATGTTCTCCCTGGCCTCCATTGCAACTATGGCAGCATGTATATTCATATTCGGCGTATTTTTCTCGATCGTCCTGAACTTCTCCTATATTCTCCGGAATGTAGAGACAAATGTCGGCATCACCGTCTTCTTTAATGAGGATGTGGACCAGGCAGGAATTGACCGTATCGGCGCCGAGATCAGCAGCCAGACAGATATGATCAAGGAAATGCGCTATGTATCCGCGGATGAAGCCTGGGAAAGCTTTTCCGCCAGATACTTCAGCGGCAACGAGGAGGCTGCAGAGGGATGGAGAAATAATAACGACAATCCTCTGGCGAACTCCGCTCATTTCGAGGTTTACCCGAATAATATCGAGCAGCAGGACAAGCTGGTCAGCTACATCAAGGGACTGGACGGTGTCCGTCAGGTCAACCAGAGTGAGCAGGCATCCACGACCTTGTCAACGATGAACCGTCTCATTGCTACAATATCCATCATCATCATCCTTGTGCTTCTTGTTGTCTCTGCATTCCTGATTAATAATACCGTCACCGTCGGTATCAATGTCAGAAAAGAGGAGATCGCCATACAGAAGCTGATCGGAGCGACGAACGCGTTTGTCCGGCTTCCGTTTATTCTTGAAGGTATCCTGATCGGGCTGATCGGCGCTGCCATTCCGCTTGTGATTATATATTTTGTATACAATAAGGCGGTGAGCTACATACTCTCACGTTTCAGCGTACTGAGCAGCTTTATGAACGGACTGCTTCCGGTTAATTCCGTTTACCGCATTCTCCTTCCGGTCGGAATTATCCTGGGCGTCGGAATCGCCCTGATCGGATCCCTGGCAGCGATCCACAAGCATCTGAAGGTATAATCATGCCCGGACCCTGCCGCTATCTCAGGCAGAGTCGGACCGCCACAATATCACCCCGCCTTTTTCCATCTGATTTTTCATTAATCCGGACGGAAAAAGACGGGGTTTTCCTATCACACGCAATCCAAAAATTCAGGCAGGTTTACAAATGGCAGAAAATAACAGCAATCATTCGGATACAAATTCTTTTTTAACTCGTCTTCTAAAAAAATTATACAGAAATTGGAAGCCTTTCCTCGCAGGCGTCCTGGTAACGGTCCTCTCGGGAGCAGTCTTCTTTTCCGTTTATCTCAATCTCGGACCACTTGCCGCTCCTTCCAGTCCCACGAGCCTTTCCGCCTACCGGAAAACGCGTCAGATCCAGGACATCATCCGGCGATATTATCTGAATGATATTGACGAGCAGGCTGAGACAGACACCATGTATCTCGGGCTCGTAACCGGACTCGGAGATAAATACTCCACCTACTACACGGCGGAGCAATACAGCAAAATAAAAATGTCGAATGATGGCAAGATGGAAGGAATCGGAATTACAATTTCAAAAAGTGAAGAGGACAAAGCTTTAAAGATTGAATCTGTGATGAAAAATTCTCCTGCTGAAAAGGCAGGACTTCAAGAGGGAGATCTTATCACCGTGCTGAACGGAAAAGGCACGGAGGATATGACCTCATCGGACGCGGTCTCGCTGATCCAGAACAGTGACAGCGATCAGGTCACTATGACCGTCGTATCTGCCTCAGGCGGGGATCCCAGAGAAGTCACTCTGACGAAGGAAACGCTGACCCGCGATGTCGTGACCGGCAGCATGCTGGACGGCGATATCGGATACATTCAGATCACAAGCTTTAACCGCCTTACTTCCGACCAGTTTCAGAATGTCTTCGACAGCCTCAATCAGCAGGGCATGAAGGGACTGATCATCGATCTTCGGGACAATCTCGGCGGACTGGTCAGCGCGTGCTGCGACACACTTCGAATCTTCATGCCGGAGGGACCGCTGGTCTATGAACAGGATCGCAATGGAGAAGAGCGGCAGCGGGACAATGACACGGACCACCGGACGAGTCTTCCCGTTGTTCTTCTGGTCAACGGAAACACCGCCAGCGCATCCGAAATGTTTGCCGGAGCCGTACTGGATTACAATGTCGGCATTGCCGTCGGCACCGTCACCTATGGAAAGGGAATCGAACAGGATTCCTATACCCTCTCTGACGGAAGCGTTTTGAAAATCACGACAACTCATTACTACACGCCGGACCACCATGACGTCAACGGCAGCGGCATCACGCCGAACATCACCGTTGAAGCGGATAAAGACAACTCCTCAGATATTCAGCTCGAGAAGGCATCCGCCGTAATCAGAGAAGAGCTCTCCGGAAAGACAGCAGATCAGGTCATAAAGGAAAACGGAGGAACAAGTGACAACTACAGCAGCTCCGATTCGGAAAACGCGGAGGCGGGAGATGTCTCCTCCGTATCCGGTACGGCGGACGGGAATGCCCCGGATACCTCATCCCGCTCATAAAGAGGTCTTGAAAATATAGCAGAGGCATGAAAAATATTCGACTCCCGGCTAAATATGCGAAAATAGCACAGTATTTTGAAAAGAATTAAGAAAGCAGGAACTGCAGAAAGGAAATACGTATGCCCGAGTTCAAGCTACATTCTGAATACAAGCCCACCGGTGACCAGCCGCAGGCGATTGACGAGCTGGTGAAAGGATTCCGGGAGGGAAATCAGTGCGAGACGCTTCTTGGCGCCACCGGATCCGGAAAAACCTTCACGATGGCAAATGTCATCGAAAAGCTTCAGAAACCGACACTGATCATTGCGCACAACAAGACACTTGCCGCGCAGCTTTACAGCGAGTTCAAAGAATTTTTCCCTGAAAACGCCGTGGAATACTTTGTATCCTATTACGACTATTATCAGCCGGAAGCCTACGTCCCGTCCTCTGACACCTATATCGCGAAAGATTCCTCCCGAAATGAGGAGATCGATAAGCTGCGTCTCTCCGCTACCTCCTCACTGATCGAGCGCAGAGATGTCATTGTGGTTTCTTCCGTTTCCTGTATATACGGTCTGGGAAGCCCTGCGGATTATGAGAAGATGATTATTCCCCTTCGCCCGGGCATGGAAATCGACCGCGATGACGTCATCCGGAAACTGATCGACATTCAGTATGAACGAAATGAAATCGATTTTCACCGCGGCACCTTCCGGGTACATGGGGACGTCCTTGACATTGTCCCCGCAGACGAAAGCGATATCGGTATCCGCGTCGAATTCTTCGGTGATGAAATTGATTCGATCAAACGTTTTGACCTGCTCACCGGACAGGTAAAGCAGGAGCTCAATTTTGTCTCAATAGCTCCGGCCTCTCACTACGTGATGCCCCAGGAGACAATCAACCGCGCGACAAAGGCGATCGAGAAGGAGCTCGAAGAAAGGGTCCGCTATTTTAAGAGCGAGGATAAGCTCCTGGAAGCACAGAGGATCGAGGAGCGGACAAATTTCGACATTGAAATGCTTCGTGAAACCGGTGTCTGCTCTGGAATCGAGAATTACTCCCGCCATATGTCGAATCTGAAGCCGGGAGAACCGCCCTATACACTCATGGATTTCTTCCCGGATGATTTTCTGATCATCATCGATGAGTCCCACCGGACCATCCCCCAGATCGGAGCCATGTATGCCGGAGACCGTTCCAGGAAGACAACACTCGTCGATTACGGATTCCGGCTTCCGTCTGCCCTGGACAACCGTCCTCTCAGTTTTGAAGAATTTGAGAATAAAATTGATCAGATCCTGTTTGTCTCCGCAACCCCCGGAGAATATGAAGCAAATCATGAGATGCTGCGTGCGGAACAGATCATCCGTCCCACCGGTCTTCTGGATCCCGAGGTCGAGGTACGGCCGGTTGAGGGACAGATCGATGATCTGATCAGCGAGGTCAAAAAAGAGGTCAGCGGCCACCACAAGGTCCTGGTAACCGCTCTTACCAAACGGATGGCGGAAGATCTGACGACTTACCTGAAGGAGGCAGGCATACGGGCAAACTACCTGCACTCTGACATCGATGCCCTGGAGCGGACCAAGATAATCCGTGACATGCGTCTGGATGTTTTTGACGTTCTCGTCGGCATCAATCTTCTTCGCGAGGGGCTTGACATCCCAGAAATCACACTGGTCGCAATCCTGGACGCCGATAAGGAGGGGTTCCTTCGCTCGGAAACCTCCCTGATTCAGACGATCGGCCGCGCGGCCCGCAACGCAGATGGACATGTCATCATGTATGCCGACACGATCACCGATTCCATGCGAAGTGCCATCGATGAAACCAGACGAAGAAGAGCAATTCAGCAGAAGTACAACGAAGAACATCACATTACGCCGAAGACCATTCACAAAAAGGTAAGCGACCTGATCAGCATTGCCAGAGATGTAGCCGCCGATGAGAAAAAGCTGGAGAAGGATCCGGAATCCATGTCTCCTTCTGAAATCGAGAAACTCATCCGGAAACTGGAGAAGCAGATGAAGGCGGCAGCAGCGGAGCTCAACTTTGAAATGGCTGCAGAGCTGCGCGACCGGATTGTTGAACTCCGAAAACTTCTGAATGGCGAATAATCATATCCAGCAGAATTCCTGATCCCTGCACTGTCCGGACATGCAGCAGGCAGAAGAATTTCAGATTTATTCGCTTCCCGATTGCATACCACACGCAGTTAAAGGTATAATCTTTCTGTGGAATGGATTCCACGTCTTACTCTTACCTAAAGGATGAAGCTTATGACAATCAATGAAATTGCAAAAATGGCCGGTGTTTCAAGAACCACTGTATCAAGATACCTGAATGACGGATATGTAAGCCAGGAGAAGGCAGACCGGATCCGGGCCGTCATCGAATCGACCGGATATCAGCCTTCCAGACAGGCTCAGATGCTCAGAACCAAGCGCACAAATCTGATCGGTGTGATTCTCCCAAAACTGAATTCCGATTCGATCAGCCGGGAAATCGACGGCATTACGACTGTCCTCGCAAAAGCAGGTTATGAGGTACTTCTGGCCAATACGAATAACCAGGAACAAGAGGAGATCAAATATCTGAAGCTTTTTGCCGCTAACGGCAGTGTCGATGCGGTCATACTCATCGGTACGATATTAACAAAGGAGCATGACGACATCCTCAGGGAGTATCCGCTCCCCGTAGTTGTTCTCGGACAGCACTGCAGCACATGCTCGTGTGTCTATTTTGATGATTACAAAGCCGCAAAGCAGCAGGCGGAGATTCTGGCCAGAACGGGAAAACGGATCGGATACATCGGGGTAACCGAACTGGATGAGGCAGCGGGACACAACCGCAAAGCGGGATTTCTCGACGCCATGAGCGAGGCTGGAATCGCTGTTCCGCCTGAAGCGATGGTTGTAACCGGCTTTCGTATTCAATCCGGCTATGAGGCTGCCGAGGAACTGCTCAGCCGTTATCCGAACCCGGATTCCATCTTCTGCGCCACGGACAGCATAGCGGTCGGCGCCATGGTCTGGCTCCGTGAAAGAGGATACCGCATTCCAGAAGATATTCAAATCACCGGAATCGGCGATTCAGAGAAGGGACAGGTCGTCACACCACGCCTTTCCACCGTCCACTATTACTATAAGACAAGCGGAAAGGAGACCGCCCGACTCCTCCTGGGTCTTCTCTCAGGCAGCAGAAAGGACAACAGAGCTGTCCGGATGGGATGCAAGCTCACCAGCGGAGAATCCATTCGCCTCCCGAATACCGGCTGCTGACTGTGAAAGTTGCACCAAAATGTCCCTTGATTTTCATGTATTAATTCTTTCCCGTTTTAGTTTACAAAAAATTTAGAAAGCCATATAATGAAAGAATGTGAGAACGATTCCACATTTGTGCACAGTCTCTGCGGCAGGGCGCTTCGCTTTCGGTATTCTGTCTGTTAACGGCGGCAGAATATGTCAGGAGATTACCCAACCGGACACACGTTTAGCCGGCTGCACCGCCTCAGATCTGGCGCACACTACCAAGAAGGAGGAAAGAAGAATGGCACTGGATTACAGAAAAGCAGCGCAGGGCGTTCTGGACAATATCGGCGGCGCATCCAACGTCGCCTCCGCCGCTCATTGTGCTACGAGGCTGAGACTTGTCATCAAGGACAACAGCAAGGTCAACAAGGAAGCCGTTGAGAATGTAGAAGGCGTGAAGGGATGCTTTGAGGCGTCCGGTCAGCTTCAGGTCATTTTCGGCACAGGAACCGTAAACAAGGTATTCGATGAATTTATCAGCATCTCCGGCGTTGAAGCAGGAACGAAGGAGACCGCGAAGGAGGCAGCTGCTCAGAAGCAGAACCCGTTCATGCGCGCGATCAAGACTCTCGGTGATGTCTTCGTTCCGATCATTCCCGCAATCGTTGCATCCGGACTTCTGAACGGTATTCTCGGCGGCCTCGCGAATGCATTCCCGAACCTTGCGGGCAGCGATTATTACAACATGATCAACCTGTTCGCAGGCGCGGCTCTGTCCATGCTTCCGATCCTGATTGCTGTCAGCGCGGCGAAGAAGTTCGGCGGCAATCCGTATCTTGCCGCAGTTATCGGCTTCATCATGATTCACCCGAATCTGATTAACGCATGGAGCGTTGCTACAATGAAGGCCGCTGATATCCCGGTGTGGAAGGTATTTGGCCTGACTATACAGCAGACCGGATATCAGGGACATGTCATCCCCGTCATCATCGCCATCCTGTTCATGAGTACGCTTGAGAAGTGGCTTCACAAGCATGTGCCCGAGATCATCGATCTCTTCGTAACCCCGCTTGTTACCGTACTGGTTACCGGCGTTCTGACCATGACAATCATCGGACCGATCTTCAAGGTGGTCGAGGACTGGATCCTTCTTGCAGCGCAGACACTGATTGGCCTTCCGTTCGGAATCGGCGGCCTGCTGATCGGCTTCTTCTACGCGTTCACCGTTGTAGCCGGCTTCCATCATATGTACAATATGATTGAGGCACAGATGGTCAGCCAGGATCCTCCGGCAAATATCTGGATGCCCGTTGCCACCGCCGCTAACGTCGGACAGGGAGCAGCAGCCATGGCTGTCGCATTCAAGACCAAAAGCGAAAAAACAAAATCGCTGGCACTCCCGGCTTCTCTTTCCGCGTTTCTGGGAATTACAGAGCCTGCAATCTTCGGTGTAAACATCCGTTACCGCACACCATTTATTGCCGGCTGCTTCGGAGGCGCGATCGGAGGCATGATTGCATCTCTGTTCGGAATCAAGGCAACCGCATACGGAATCACAGGTCTGTTCGGGTTCCTGATCACCACGGATTTCTGGCTGCAGTATGCCATTGTCATGATCGCATCCTTTGCGGTAGCGTTCATTATATCCTTCATTCTGTATAAAGACCCGGAGACGGTTGCAAAAGCTGCTCCTGAAGCCGCAAAGGCTGCCGATCCGCTGGAAAAGGATGTGCAGCAGGCAGTAGAATCTCCGGTCAAGGAGACCATTATCTATGCTCCAGCAGAAGGCGAAGCCATTCCATCCTCAGAGGTAGAGGATCCGACTTTTGCATCTGAGGCTCTCGGAAAGGGCATGGCGATCCGCCCGTCTTCCGGTAAAATCTTTGCGCCCTTTGATGGAACCGTCGATATGGTATTCGACACAAAACATGCCGTTGCCGTTTCGTCTGATAGCGGCGTCGAGGTTCTGATTCACGTCGGCATCGACACCGTGAATATGAAAGGAGAGGGCTTCACAGCTCATGTGAACTCCGGAGATTCCGTGAAGAAAGGCGACCTTCTTCTCGAATTTGACATGGACAAGATCCGCGCTGCCGGATACAAGACCACAATTCCTGTTATTGTCACAAACAGCGACGATTACAATGATGTGAAGGCTATGAAGACCGGTCCCGTAAAGCCTGGAGATGAGGTCCTCAAGGTATGCTGAAAGACAGAAAAGGCTGGAGGCTTCAGTATCACCTGATGCCTCCGGACGGCTGGCTGAATGATCCGAACGGCCTGTGTCAGTTTCAGGGAATTTATCACATTTTCTTCCAGTATTCACCAAATACCCCCGGACCGGATGGCAGATTTGCCAGAACTTGGGGGCATTATGCCGGAAGAGATCTGCTTCATCTGAAATACGCAGGAGTTCCGTTCTGGCCGACTGACCCGATAGACCGCAACGGATGTTATTCCGGATCCGCTCTCACGGAAGGAGATCACATCCGCCTCTACTACACGGGTAATGTAAAAGAACCGGGAGATCACGATTATACATACAGCGGAAGACAGGCCAACGAGATTCTGGTTGAAACCGACGGCAATAATTTCGGCGAGAAGAACTGTCTGCTGACGAATCGTGACTACCCGAAAAACTGCAGCTGTCACGTACGTGACCCCAAGGTCTGGAAAGAGGGGGACACATACTATATGATCCTCGGCGCCAGAGTCAAGGGGCCGGATCTCTCCGCCGACACCGACTTCGGAGAGGTGCTGTTCTATCAGAGTGACGACGGTGTGCACTGGAACTTTCTGAAAGCGCTCACATCGGAGAAGCGTTTTGGATACATGTGGGAATGTCCGGATTACTTCCGACTCGGCGGCAAGACCTTCCTCTCACTCTGTCCCCAGGGGCTTCCGGAAGAAGAATACCGGTATCAGAACATTTATCAGTCCGGTTACTTCACCGTAGAAGGTTCCCTCAATGACGCCCAATACCTTCATGATTTCCGTGAATGGGATTATGGCTTTGACTTCTATGCGCCCCAGAGCTTTGTCGATGAACGGGGACGCCGCCTCTTTATCGGCTGGGTAGGAATGCCGGATGCTCCTTACACCAATCCGACCGCCGAGCCGGCGGGCAAAGGATGGGAGAACTGCCTCACCGTTCCAAGAGAGCTCTACCTTGAGAATGGAATCATTCACCAGAACCCCGTCGAAGAGCTGAAGGATCTGCGGTATGATGAGACGCCGGTAATGCCGCACGGAAGCATGATTCTTCCTGACGGAGCCGGAGATTTCGAGATTTCTTTTCTCGAAGGAACCGGGGATCTGGACTGGAGCATCTGTTTCGGGGACGGAGCAGTGCTGTCATACCAGGAGGATGTGCTGCGTCTCACTATCAGCGATTCCGCAGGATTCGGGCGGAAGGAACGCAAGGTGATCATTCCGGACATTGAATTCCTGAGAATTCTTGTAGATTCCTCACTGCTTGAAATCTACGTCAACGATGGCGAGTATGTCATTACATCGAGATTCTACCCTGCATACACGGGAGACAATCAGAATCTCGAGGTAAGGTTCAGCTGCGATCTTGCCGCAGTCACCGGGTGGAAGATGAAAACGATGGAAACCAATATGAATCTGGTATAACTGCCTTAAGTTGCCCGATAATCTTTTAATAAAGTGCTTAACGATAATCCTGTCTTAGGTTATAATGAAAGAAATTACCCGAGGCTGTTTCATATTTTTATTATTCATTATTCGTTCAGGAGGTTCAAATACCATGAAAAGTTTTAAATATGTCATCACGGATCCTGTTGGAATTCACGCGAGACCGGCAGGTGATCTGGTTGCCGCAGCAAAGAAATACAGCTCTGATATCACCATCAAAGCACACGGAAAACAGGCAGGAGCAAAGAAACTGATCCAGCTGATGGGGCTCGGTGTGAAGCAGGGTGATGAAATCGAAGTGATCGTTGAAGGCGCGGATGAAGAAACTGCTGCTTCCGGACTGGAAGCATTCCTTAAGGACAATCTTTAATCTTCCTCTTCGCAGAGGTCTGCCCGGGAATTCATAAGTATGTATAAAGCCAGCTGCGAGAGTTGCCATGCAACGAGTGCAGCTGGCTTTATCCATATTGTGTCACAGACGAATACAGCCTGTGGTGTGGTATGACCTTCAACAGACATAAGACCGGTTTGTTTTAGAAAGGATATAGGGGCATATGGAAAAATTTGAGGGAAAAGCCATTTTCAAGGGTGTCGCAATCGGAAGAATCATGTTTTACGGAAAAAAGGAAAATATCGTGAAACGCTTCAAAATCGAGGACACCGCAGCGGAAATTGAGCGATATGATAAGGCGAGAAAGGAAGCCATCGAGCAGCTCAAAAAGCTTCACGATGACGCAGTGAAGAAAGTTGGAGAAGAGAATGCCGCTATTTTTGAAGTTCACGCGATGCTGCTTGAGGATGATGACTTCAACGATTCCGTGCACAACATGATAGAAAACGAAGAAGTAAATGCCGAATACGCGACCGCAGTTACCGGCGAGAATTTCTCCAAAATGTTTGCTGAAATGGAAGATGAATACTTCAAGGCTCGCTCCGCAGATATGAAGGACATCTCCGAACGGGTGATCTCCGTGCTTTCCGGCAAGGATACGACGGCCACCTTCGATCAGCCTGTGATCATAGCCGCCGACGATCTCATGCCCAGTGAAACCGTTCAGCTGGACAAGGATAAGGTTCTCGCGTTTGTAACAAAATTCGGCTCCGCGAACTCCCACACTGCAATCCTTGCAAGGACCATGAATATTCCCGCGCTCATCAATATTCCGGTTGATCCTTCCTGGGACGGAAGAATGGCCGTCGTTGACGGACATACTGGTACCTTCTACCTGGATCCGGATGAGGAAATTATCCATGAGATGACAGCAAAACAGGACAAGGATCTGGAGGAACGGCGTCTTCTCCAGGAACTGAAGGGAAAGGATAACGTATCTGTTGACGGCAGGAAGATCAACCTGTACGCCAATATCGGTGGTCTTAAGGATCTTGCCTCTGTTCTGGCAAATGACGGAGGCGGTGTCGGCCTGTTCCGAAGCGAATTCCTCTACATCGGACGAGACAGCATACCCACGGAAGAAGAGCAGTTTCAGGCCTACAAGGCCGTTGCGCAGACACTGGCAGGCAAAAAGGTTATTATCCGCACGCTCGACATTGGTGCCGACAAGCAGGCGGATTATCTCCATCTCGACAAGGAAGACAACCCCGCGCTCGGCTTCCGTGCTATTCGCATCTGCCTGACCCGTCCGGAGATTTTTAAGACTCAGCTCCGTGCCATCTATCGGGCGAGCGCCTACGGAACCATCTCCGTGATGTATCCGATGATCACCTCCACGGAGGAGGTTGAAGAGATCAAGAAAATCTCGGCAGCTGTACGCGCAGAGCTGTCCGCAGATGGAGTTCCCTTCGGCAATGTGGAGGAAGGCATCATGATTGAGACCCCTGCCGCGGCGATTATCTCCGATGAGCTCGGCAGGATGGTGGACTTCTTCAGCATCGGAACCAATGACCTCACACAGTATACACTTGCCATGGACCGTCAGAATGACAAACTGGACCGCTTCTATAACCCGCATCATCCGGCAGTACTCAGGCTGATCCAGAAGGTCATCGAGAATGGTCATGCCGGCGGCGCCTGGGTCGGCATCTGCGGTGAACTCGGTGCAGACACCTCCCTGACCGAAACATTCCTGCAGATGGGCGTCGATGAACTTTCGGTATCTCCGTCCATGATACTTCCCGTAAGAGAAGCCATTCGGAAGAGCTATGCCGGAAAGGACACAAAGTCCTGTTGTTTTTCACAGGAATAACAGATATAATAAAAATATACAAATCTTTTTATACTGCACGGCATTATATCATGCATAATGATGATTTTTCCTGCAGGCTCTGGTTCAGACGCATTTTTTGTTTATAGCCGCGTCCCAGAATCCGGAATTTTCCCTCAGACGAGAGGAGAATTCCGGAAATTATTCAATTTGCCCGAGGAGGTTTTTCAGAAGCGATGAAGAAAATACTATTTGCAGCATCTGAGTGTGTCCCGTTTATCAAAACCGGAGGACTTGCGGACGTTGTCGGTTCTCTTCCGAAATGTCTGAACAAGGAATATTACGACTGCAGGGTGGTAATCCCGAAATACACAAAGATCGCCGAGAAATATTCCAGCCAGATGGAATATGTCACCAATTTCTACATGGATCTCAACTGGAGACAGCAGTACGTAGGTATCTTCAAGATGGAATACGAGGGCATCACCTATTATTTCATTGATAATGAGGAGCATTTTGCAGGTGATCAGATCTATGGTGGCATGCCCTGGGATCTTGAAAAGTTTGCGTTTTTTTCCAAGGCTGTTCTGTCAATCCTCCCGATCATCGATTTCCGCCCGGATGTTATTCACTGTCATGACTGGCAGACCGGACTGATTCCCGTCTATCTGCATGAACGGTTCCAGGGCAACGAATTTTTCCGTGGGATAAAGAGCGTGATGACCATTCACAACCTGAAGTTCCAGGGCATCTGGGATACCGCGACGATGAAGAGCATCACGGGCCTTTCGGACTACTATTTCACACCGGACAAGATGGAATACAACAAGGACGGAAGCTATCTGAAGGGCGGGCTCGTCTATGCAGACGCCATCACCACCGTGAGCAAGACCTACGCAGAGGAAATCAAGACACCGTTTTACGGAGAGGGCCTTGACGGCCTGATGCGCGCCCGCGCGCACGATCTGCGGGGTATCGTCAACGGCATTGATTATGACGTTTACAACCCGGAAACAGATTCGCTTATCGTTCAGAATTATAACGCAAAGAATTTCCGAAAGGAAAAACAGAAGAATAAAACCGCGCTTCAGGAAGAGCTTGGACTCGAGATTGATCCGAAGGTGATGATGATCGGAATTGTATCCCGCCTGACCGACCAGAAGGGTCTCGACCTGATCGCTTACATGATGGACGAGATCTGCCAGGATGCCATTCAGCTTGTCGTTCTCGGAACCGGTGATCCGAAATATGAGAACATGTTCCGTCATTTTGCATGGAAGTATGACAAGAAGGTATCCGCGAACATTTATTATTCGAATGACCTCTCACACAAGATCTATGCTTCCTGTGATGCCTTTCTCATGCCGTCGCTCTTTGAGCCGTGCGGTCTCAGCCAGCTGATGGCTCTGCGCTACGGAACGGTACCGATCGTCCGCGAGACAGGAGGTCTCAAGGACACCGTAGAGCCGTATAATGAATATGAAGGCACAGGAACCGGCTTTTCCTTCGCAAACTACAATGCACATGAAATGCTGGGAACTATCCGGTATGCAGAACGGATCTACTATGATAAGAGAAGAGAGTGGAACAAAATCATCGACCGGGCAATGGCTGCTGATTTCTCCTGGTATCGTTCCGCACTGGAGTATCAGGAGCTCTATGACTGGCTGATCGGCTACTGATAAATCGCTTCCAGGCTCTTTCGCGCGCTTCGCGTGCGACGAGCCTGGAAAGCGTTTTCCTTCTTGTTCGCTCCATAAGCTCCGGATTGCTCCGTGCTTCGCACTCCCGCAATCCTCAACAAGTATGAGTACTCCCGTGCCGCTTTCGCGTCACTTCGTCCTCATACTTGTTGCCTTCGAAATCGCTTCCAGGCTCTTTCGCGCGCTTCGCGTGCGACGAGCCTGGAAAGCGTTTTCGAAGAGCTTATTTTTTACATTGACGAAGTTGTTTTCTAAAGATATAATAAAATCACATCTCGAACCGCATGATCTTATTTATGCTTTCTTTTCTTCATCTCCATTTGTTATCCAGCATCCCTGTTTCTCTTAAGCTGTCCATACCTTTCATTTTCTCTTCTTAGTATTATTAACGCCCCGTTAGCACTCCATTGTACAATTAAATGCATTGACAACGTTTTGAAAGTAGTGTAGTATAATAACCGGTTTGCGAACAAATGTTCGTTTTTGACGTTTGATTCCCTCAGGACATGATCTCACAGGAAAGGAGAGTCCACTCGAAAACGGCAGATACAGGACGGCCCGGCTGACCCGGGATTCATCCTTTTTCTGCGTTATCAGTGACGATTTTATCATGGCATCTAATAATAGTTCAAATCAGAATCAGGACAAGCAGCGTGCGCTTGACGCCGCTCTCGGTCAGATCGAAAAGCAGTTTGGAAAGGGTGCGGTTATGAAGCTCGGCGACCAGGGCGCGAATCTGAATATCGAAGCGATTCCGACAGGGTCCCTGAGCCTTGATATCGCTCTCGGCGTCGGCGGTATTCCGAGAGGAAGAATCGTGGAGATCTACGGGCCGGAATCTTCCGGTAAGACCACGGTAGCTCTTCATATGGTCGCAGAGGTGCAGAAGAGGGGCGGGATCGCAGGATTTATCGATGCTGAGCATGCCCTCGACCCTGTTTACGCGAAGAACATCGGCGTAGATATCGATAATCTGTACATTTCTCAGCCGGATTCCGGCGAGCAGGCACTTGAGATCACCGAGACAATGGTTCGTTCCGGCGCCATCGACATTATCATCGTCGATTCGGTTGCCGCCCTCGTCCCGAAGGCTGAGATCGACGGGGAAATGGGCGACTCTCACGTGGGTCTGCAGGCGAGAATGATGTCTCAGGCGTGCCGTAAGCTTACGGCGGCGATCAGCAAGACAAACTGTGTCGTTGTGTTTATCAACCAGCTGCGCGAAAAGGTCGGCGTTATGTTCGGAAACCCAGAGACAACCACCGGCGGCCGCGCGCTGAAGTTTTATGCTTCGGTTCGTCTTGATGTGCGCAGAATTGAATCTCTGAAGCAGGGCGGCGAGGTAATCGGCAACCATACCCGTGTCAGAGTGGTGAAGAATAAGGTGGCTCCGCCTTTCAAGGAAGCAGAGTTCGATATCATGTTCGGAAAGGGCATATCCAGAGAGGCAGATATCCTGGATCTTGCCGCCAATCTCGGAATTATCAACAAGAGTGGAGCATGGTATTCTTATCTTGGTGAAAAGATCGGGCAGGGACGTGAAAATGCGAAGCAATTTCTGGCTCAGAACCCCGAGGTAATGTCAGAAGTCGAGAGCAAGGTTCGTGAGGCATATGGTCTTCCGACAGACAGGGCAGCCTCAGAGGCAGCTCCCGCCGACATTGCGCCGGCAACGACCGATACTGAAGAACAGTAAGCCGATCCAATCGCATTGTCAGGAGGCAGAGAGGACTTATGAAAGAATGGAATGCTGCATCATTTGCGAGCAATCGAAATGGAGAGTTTCCGGACTCCCCGAAGCCTCCTGTGCTGACCGATGATTCCAGAAAAGCAGCAGCAAGAGCAATGAAGCTTCTGCTTTATAAGGGCAGAACCAGGCAGGAGCTTCGAAACCGGCTGCTGGAAGAAGGCTTTCCGGAGGAGCAGACCAGCAAAGCGATCGAATACTGTCAGTCATTCGGATATGTTAATGATGAGAAATACGCGGAGAATTATATCTCATCCATGAAATTTCGCAAAAGCCGGAATATGATCCGGCGCGAACTTGAGGACAGAGGCGTCACGGAAGAGGAGATCCGTCAGGCATTTGAGGAAGTGCCATACGATGAGCAAGAGCTGATAGAACAGCTCATCCGGAAAAAGGCTGGCGAGCCTCATGAAATGGATGATAAAGAGCTCCGCAGGACCTATGGTTTTCTGGCACGGAAGGGATTTTCTTCGTCTGAAATCTGGAAGTCTCTCCGAACCTTTCAGGAAGCAGCCGAAAGATAGCTTCAATTACTCATCAGTTTCAAGTCTCACCGCGCGTCTTTCTGACAATTCCATTCAGTCAGTTTTTGACAATTCGTCTATCACAGCGTTGACAATATTGTGAAAAATGTATAAAATGAATACTGGTATTGAACTGTGACAACAAAATAAGGAGGTACATTTGTAATGATTAACCCGATAATCATCCATGTGATTGTCGCGGTCATTGCTGTGATTGTTACTCTGCTTATTGCAGTTCCGCTAGTCAGCAAGCTGGCAGTCGCAAAAAAGGTCCGCGAAGATCAGACCAAAATAGGCACTGCCGAGGAACAGGCTCGAGGCATCATAGATGAGGCACTGAAAACTGCTGAAACCAAAAAACGCGAAGCCCTTCTCGAAGCTCAGGAGGAAAACCTGAAGCTGAAAAACGAAAGAGAGAAGGAAAATCGCGAACGCCGCGCGGAATTGCAGAAGTATGAAAAACGAGTGCTCGCGAAAGAGGAATCTGTCGAGAAAAAGGCAGACAATCTTGAGCGGCGCGAGGGAAATCTTTCAGCAAAGGAAGCGAAATTACTCGAAAAAGAGAAAAGGGTTGATGAATTACAGAACCAACGCGTACAGGAGCTGGAGAGAATCTCCGGCATGACCTCCGAAGAAGCAAAAGAATTTCTGTTAAAATCTGTTGAAGACGAAGTAAAGATTGATGCGGCAAAGCTCTACAAGGATTATGTAGACAAAGCGAAGGAAGACGCGGACAGGAAAGCACAGGAATATGTAGTGACAGCGATTGAAAAATGCGCTGTGGATCATGTATCTGAATCTACGATTTCTGTGGTTGAGCTTCCTAGCGATGAAATGAAGGGACGTATCATAGGCCGTGAGGGAAGAAACATCCGTGCCCTCGAACAGGCTACCGGTGTAGATCTCATTATCGACGATACCCCGGAGGCTGTCGTGCTTTCATCCTTTGATCCGATCCGGAGGGAAGTAGCCCGGATCGCTCTGGAAAAGCTGATCGTTGACGGACGCATTCATCCGGCACGCATCGAAGAGACCGTCGAAAAAGCCAAGAAAGAAGTTGACAACCGGATCCGTGAGGAGGGTGAAGCCGCGCTCCTTGAGGTTGGAGTTCACGGCATCCATCCGGAGCTTGTAAAGCTCCTCGGCCGCATGACTTTCCGTACAAGCTATGGGCAGAATGCCCTGAAGCATTCAATTGAAGTTGCTCAGCTTTCCGGCCTTCTCGCCGGCGAGATCGGATTGGATATCCGTATGGCCAAGAGAGCCGGTCTTCTTCACGACATCGGCAAATCCATAGACCATGAGGTCGAAGGATCTCATGTACAGATCGGGGCGGATCTTTGCCGGAAATACAAGGAACCCGCCATTGTCGTTAATGCGGTAGAATCTCACCATGGAGATGTCGAGCCGCAGTCTTTGATCGCCTGCATCGTTCAGGCAGCAGACGCTATTTCCGCAGCCAGACCAGGAGCTCGCCGCGAGACCCTGGAGGCTTATACCAACAGATTAAAGGACCTGGAGGATATTACCAATTCCTTCAAGGGTGTAGAGAAGTCTTTTGCAATTCAGGCAGGAAGAGAAGTACGTGTTATGGTTGTTCCGGATCAGGTAAGCGATGCCGACATGGTATTGCTTGCTCGCGATATTGCCAAGAAGATTGAGGACAGTATGCAGTATCCGGGGCAGATCAAGGTCAATGTAATTCGTGAAAGCCGCGTAACCGATTACGCGAAATAACCCGGCACAAATTCAGCCAGTGAAAACTTAAGGCTGTCGTATTGTTCTCAAATAGAGAATGATACGGCAGCCTTTTCTGAATGCTGCGAAGCAAGCCCTGAACTGTTTCTCCGATATCGAACGATTACATCATTCATACATATCTTTTTGCGTCGCAAAGACCAGTTACATCAATTCTTTCGCAAAGTCCACATAATGCTGTGCACTGATACGATTTCCCTCGATTTCCTCATCCGTCAGCATGCGGATTACTCTCGCCGGACTTCCGAATGCAAGCGAATTATCCGGTATCACACATCCCTGCGTTACAAGAGCCCCGGCGCCAATGATACAGTTACTTCCGATCACTGCTCTGTTCAGAATAATTGCTCCCATTCCGATCAGTGTATTGTCCCGGACCGTGCACCCGTGCACGATCGCAGAATGTCCGATCGTAACATTATCTCCGATTTCAACCGGGCACTCCGGATCACCGTGAATAACTACATTGTCCTGCACATTTGTTCTCTCACCAATCTTAATCTGGGAAGGGACGCCGCGAATCACTGCATTATACCATACCCCCGAGTCTTTCCCGATCTCAACTTCGCCGACAATACGGCTGCCGTCCGCCTGAAAAACGGATTCGTCTATTTTTCTCATTCCCATCCTTCTTTCCCTGATAAAAATCATTTATCTGTTCTATGAAGGCGTCTTCCAGAGAGCCTCCTGTCTCATAGTATCACAGGGACGCATGGACCGGAATACCACTTTCTGCTTTTTTGAATCTTCTTACGGACCGGCGGTAACAATGCCTGATCCATCTATCAGATATTTTGAATCTGTTCATTTTTATTTCGAATCCGTCTATTTATCTTTTGAATTTAAATCAGGTTCTTTCGAATTCAAACATAAAAACTCCAGACCTCTTGTAACAACAGCGATACAATCTATACTGGATAAGAGCAAAGCAAAATATAATCGGAGCTACCGCTGAACAAGGCAGAACAAGCACTGCGATACCACTGCGCAAACCGAGATACGAGCTGTGGTCCTGTCCACCCGTCCTCATATTGATCGGCCTTCGCCACACACATTTTAAAAGCAGCAGGGTAACCCGAAACACAAGAAAGGCAGATTCAGATGGCAGCATCAAAATTATTAATCGGAATCATTTCAGGAACCATCATCGCAGGCAGCGCAGCGGCAGCATTTCAGGCACAAGCCCCGGCAAGAGCATACGCTGCTCAGACCATACAGGAGACATCTTCTCCAGAAACAATGGCAACTGCATCTTCCGCTGACCGCACCAGTTCTGACGCGAAGACTGCCAAAACCATTACCTCTGCCGCAACCGGATCACAAACCAGTTATTCTTCAGAAGCAGAAGAACCCGTTTACCTGAACGGATGGTCCGATGGAAAATATTTTATTGAGAATATACCGGTCACGAATTCCTGGAAAGTCATCGATGGTCACACCTACCGTTTTGACGCAGCAGGAAATGAGGTGACCGGATGGTATTCCGAAAACGGCAGTACCTATTACCTTGGCTCGGACGGTACTCTTACAACCGGAAATGCTTCCATTGACGGTGAAAATTATTATTTTAATGAAGACGGCGTAATGCAGACCGGATGGATTGACGGAAATTATTACAACGCGGATGGAATCGAGTATTCTTTCAACGGCACAACAGGGAATGTCGGACGTCTGTTCATCCCATCGGCAGGCATCAATGTCGCGTTGAATTATGTCGATGACAATACCGGAGACGAGGCAGCCCAGGCCATCTGTGACGCAGAGGACAGTGCAGCATACATGGTCTTCTCCAATTCTGATGAAGTATGGATTGGCGACCACAATTTTCAGGGGTTTGACGCCATCAAATCCGTGGTGCCGGGAACGGAAGCTTATATCAAGAACACCGACGGGACAATCACCACCTATATCTGCACAGAAACAGCTCAGGCGACTAATACAGGCTATGATCTCGTTACCGCCGACGGCAGAAGCGCAAGCAATATCAATGCAGGAGGTATCATCATGTACACCTGTAACGATGACTGGACATCTGTCACGGCAACCTTCTGGCAGCCGGAATAACTATTTGAATTTGTTTTTCAACATGCACAGGCGTGAACAGCGGCTGCATATCACTGATATGCAGCCGCTGTGCGTATTTCCCCGGGCGTTTTTCCTGTATTATTCTTAAAAAAAACACTGAAGCTGCTGGAATTGCGAAAACCGACTTCTTTTGCAATGGCAAAGAGCGGAAGATCGGTCTCGCTCAGCAGGTGAATGGCTTTTTCAATTCGAACCCTGTCACGGTAATCCTTAACTGTGATACCGGTGTAATAGTGGAAGAGATTCTGCAATTTTCCGGCACTCATCGCGAATTGCTGTGCCAGTTCCCGGATATTGGAATTATCATCAGGGTTTTCCTCAAGGTACCTGATAAAGCGGTCCACAACTTCGCGATCATATTTCGGGATCGAACGGATAACCGTTTTTTCGCCGACGCTTTCGTCCTCAGATGAACCGCTCAGAACTCTGGCAAGAAACTCCATCACGTTTCCCTGAATAAAAAGCTCACGAAGGAGTTCATCTTTAATGGTCCTGCCGCATCCGGACAGATTACGACTGATCCCGGAAAGGTCCGAATTTTTTTCCATCATTTCCGCGTCGGCGTCTATCATAAATACCTTTCCCGAGCGGTAATGAATCTGAATCATACCGCGATGTTCTCCACGCAGAACCTTATATCTGATGATACTGAATTCACTGTCAGTATGGTTTTCCGATACCCAAAACAGGTATTTATTCTTTATCAGCAGATCAATTGCTTTATCTAAATCCATTGAATCCTCCGATACCTGCTCAGATTGCCCGACCTGACTGTTTTCACACGGCCGTGCGGGTTCATAGCACACGGATCTTATCATCGTTTCCGCTTTCAACCGTTCGAACATACTGAAGAGAGGCTTGTCGTCTGAAATTTATAACCTGATTATTTTTCTTTATTATTATACCCGATAATATCAGAAAAGAGAACCATGCCGAGACTGCCTTTACAATACATTTTCAGTCTTCAGGGGACAATAACTTTCTGAGAATAGTTCGAAGTGTCTCCTGTTCCTCGTCAGTCAGCACATCAAACGGAGAATTCTCTTCTTTCTGCAGCCGTACCTTCGTCTCCGCTGCTCCTTTTTGGGTAAGACTGATAATGACAGCACGTTTATCCAACCTGCTTTTTTTTCTGACAATCAAATCATTCTTCTCAAGTTTCGACAGAAGCTCTGAAACCGATCCAGGCTGAACCCGAAGCTCTTCCTGAATATCTTTCTGAAAAGCACTGCCATTCTCCATGAGATATGTCAGAATCTGCTCCCGCGAACCGCTTCGCCGTTCCTTGTGGTGAAGCATATGCGCGCAGCTTCGAAAGAGAAGATCAAGATCCTCACAGTTCTCGAAATCATAATTCTCGTGACGGGAATGTCTGTGATAATTCTTATGACCATCTCTGCCATCTGACCCTTCGTGGTCAAAATGACCGGAGCGATCAAGATGGCTGAAATGACCGGGATGACCGGTACGGCCAGAAGAATCGAAATGGCGGGACTGACCGGGATGACCGGTACGGACGGAATGCACAGATTGGCTCGGGCGACCGGAAAATCCGGTCTCGCCCCCACTCACTGTTATTCCGCGCTCCCTGGCGAGTGCCGCTCCCTTCCCACAGGACGGATTCTTTAGAGAGCAGTGTTTTCCGCATCCGCTGCAAACATTAGCATCCGGGATGGTATCTGCCACATCTTGGTTTCTTAATATTGTATTTGTATCTGCATTAATCTGATTATTCATATTATATTCCCTCTTTCAGGATCGCGAGAGTGCGAAGCACGGAGCAATCCGTAGCTTATACACTATGTGGTGCCCCACTTGGAGGACACATTGTTTTGGTTTCTTTTAATTAGGTGCCTAAATAATATCTGATATTCGACGAACTGTCAAGGTACATAACCAATTTCATAAATTGTTCACAACGAGATAAAACACGCTGTGCGAGTTTTATCTCGCTATCGCGACGCTCGCCGCACACGAATACTTCGCATTCGGCTGCGGCTCACTGTTCGCGTAAATGAAACCTGGCATGGTGAGCTGCCTGGCAGCTTCTTGCCAAGTAGTTCACCATATCAACGATCAGACCAGCTATTCACCGGAACATCAATGACGATATATGAAAAAAGAAAACAGGATCATATTTCAGATTTTTTAGATTTGTGGTAATCTTGAACAAGAAACGAATCGAGACAGCAGAAGAGCACCGGAATTGAGGGAGCAATATATATGGCGGTTTGTGTATATAATTACGGCGATGAAACAACAGACGAGGATCTGATTCGACGGATCTGCGGCGGAATCTACGACTCCTATGATCTTTACCGGGACTCCGAAAGAGATAATCTGGCTTACCGGATGATGAAGCAGAATCTTTCCGCAGAAAAGGGACTGGTGATCACCTCAACCGTCAGCAATTTCGGAAGGAACAAGGCAGAGATTCTGAAAGAACTGAAATGGATGCTGCGTCATCACGTCACGCTCGCCATTGCCCGATATCCCGTCACCTGTCAGATCGACAGCATGACAAACACGATCGCATTGAAGACGCTGATCAATGTCTTTGAAGATCTGATGAATGATCCTGCATTCGAGATTCGATCCGGTTCCAACGCTAAGGGAGGGAGAAAAAAGATCAGCTTCCCTGAAAACTGGTATGAACTATACCCGAAGTGGACAGCGAAAAGGATCACTGCCGTCGAATTCATGAAAGAAGCAGGGGTACGCAAAGGTACATTTTATCATCTGGTGAAAGAGTATCAGACTCTGCTGTCTGCGTCTATGCAGACGATTCGTTTATGAAAATCGGGTCTTTCACAAATCCGCTTTTTCATTGTGCACACGACCCGTATACGATACGCCTTCGGACGCGAAATACTCCTTCAGATACTTGATACGCTTTCGGACGCGGTGATCTTCGATGCCGAGACATCTGAGCCCGGAAGTTCGCCCGCTTCCATAACACAATAACAGACGAAGCCCCTGAAACCATGAAATAAACAAAGGTCTCAGGGGCTTTCAAAAGCAAGTGACGGGAATCGAACCCGCCTCCCCAGCTTGGGAAGCTGGTGTTCTACCGATGAACTACACCTGCATCAACTACAAAGATTACTATAACACAACCCGATGTCAAAATCAATGTTGTTTTTTGACCGGTGCTTTTACCGTTTCGCCCTTACTTGATCTTTCCGGTGCTTTTACCGTTTCGCCCTTACCGTTGATCTTATACGTAGGGTTACACATTGAATTAATAAATGAAATAACGTATAATAAGCCCATTCTGATACATTTCTAATATGTGAGGTTATAAAAATGTGGTTAGCAGATAACTGGAACGATTATGAAGTACTGGATACCTCATCCGGTGAAAAGCTGGAACGATGGGGTGATTATCTTCTGATCCGCCCGGATCCTCAGGTCATCTGGAATACAGAAAAGAAGGCGCGCGGCTGGAGAAAGTGCAGTGGCCATTATCATAGAAGCACAAGGGGCGGCGGCGAATGGGAGTTCTTCGATCTTCCGAAACAATGGCAGATCCGCTATCGCAATCTCACCTTTAATCTCAAGCCATTCAGTTTTAAGCACACCGGACTGTTTCCGGAGCAGGCTGTCAACTGGGATTGGTGCTCGGCAAAGATAAGAGATGAAATAAAACGGCGCGAAAATTCCGGTGACCTGGATCCTGAGACCGGGATGACAAGACCGGTCCGTATCCTGAATCTCTTTGCCTATACCGGAGGCGCAACACTTTCGGCAGCGGCAGCCGGTGCGCAGGTCACACACGTCGATGCTTCCAAAGGAATGGTAACATGGGCAAGGGAAAACGCGGAATCATCCGGTCTGTCAGGCCGCCCGATCCGCTGGCTCGTGGATGATTGTACGAAGTTCATCGAACGGGAGATCCGGAGAGGCCATCATTATGACGGGATCATTATGGATCCCCCCTCGTACGGAAGAGGTCCGAAAGGAGAGATCTGGAAGATGGAGGAAAACATCTATCCGTTTCTTGAACTCTGCGCAAAGCTTCTAAGCGACGATGCGATTTTCTGCCTGATCAATTCCTATACAACCGGCCTGGCGCCCTCCGTACTCACCTATATGCTCTCTGTCGCACTTGCGGACCGTGGGGGAAAGATCGAATCCTCGGAAATCGGGCTTCCGGTCACCTCCACCGGCCTCGTACTTCCGTGCGGATCAACAGGACGTTGGATGCGAACAGGCGAACCTGACGGAATGTAATAATTTCAGAAAACCCAACGCGGGCCTTATAAAAGGCAGCAGGGAGATCATTCCACAAGGGATTCTTTAGAGAAGAATTACCGAAAGGTCAGCGAATAAAGAATTTTATAAAAGAAAAACTGCAGAAAGGACTTTAGATATATGAAGAAACTTTCCAAGAATCTGGTAAGTATGCTGTTTCTTCTGGTACTTCTGATTCTTATTCTGATTGGTATTTATGCCTTTGGCATCTACCATTTCAAGACACACTTTTACAACAATTCAACCATAAACGGCATCAATGTCGGCGAGATGACCGCTGACCAGGCGCGGTATGCCATCCAGAATCAGATGCGCAAGTACACGCTTACCTGCAAAGAGCGAAACAATGTCACAGACAAGATCACCGGAGATCAGATCTACCTGACGTATCAGGACGACGGCACTGTAGATAAACTCCTGGATGATCAAGATTCCAGATTCTGGATTTTCCACATCACTCTCGGAAAAAAATACCACATTCCTCTTGGGTACACCTATGATTCCAGTTCTATCGAAGATGTAATGAATAAGATGAACGCCTTCTCCGCTCCCGATATTCAGGCGCCGGAAAATGCGAAAATTGTCGATAATGGCAGTGACTTTACCGTTTCCGAAAGCGTTCAGGGCAACACTCTGAATTACGAAAAGACAAAGGCAGCCATTATCAACGCAATTGAAAATCACAAAACGGAAATTAATTTTGAGGATCTGGACCTCTATGAGAAGCCAACCGAAAATGAGAGCTCTTCGGATATCCAGGAGAAGGCAGCTGACATCAACAAGCTGCTGAACATCAATATCACCTATAACCTGGCCGATCAGGAATTTACCATTAACAGCTCCAACATCCGTGATTTTCTGGTCGAGGATGACAAGGAGGGATATACCCTCAGCAAGGACAAGCTTGCCGAATGGGTAAAAAACATGGCCTATGAGACCGATACCTACGGTCTCTCCCGCAAATTCCGCACAACGAGCGGCAAGGAGATTCAGCTCGAGGGCGGCGGGGACTACGGCTGGTGTATTTATCAGGAAGAAACCACCAACGATCTATATAACGCCATCCTGAACGGTGACAGCGGGCAGCGTGATCCCATCTATCTGTACAGCGCACTCGACCGCGGTGCCAATGATATCGGAGGCACCTATGTGGAAATCTGCATCACCAAACAGGAGATGTGGTGCTATAAGGACGGCACCCTGATCGTAGACACCCCGGTGATCACCGGAAACCATTCGCTGGGCCAGGATACTCCGTCCGGAAGTGTATATGCCATCGACGGAAAAGAGAGCAACACCACCTTCCCCGAGGCTCACAACGTAAAGATCAGCTACTGGCTTCCCTTTGTCGACTCCTGTGGAATTCACGATGCCTACTGGAGAACCGAAGCCCAGTTTGAGAACAAGAATACCTATCTGACCAACGGATCAAACGGCTGCATCAACACACCGAAGGATGCCGCGGCAAAGATCTTCGATGTGATGGATGTCGGATATCCCGTTGTCGTGTACTATTCGGAGGACCAGCCGGTAGGCCCGCAGCCCACCAGTGCCGATGCATCCGCAAACGTTGCGCTTTCGAATCAGTAACCGGGATACCCCGGATTCCGGACAATGACCGCACAGACCGCTTATTTCCCAGTGGGAACTTCAGGCGGTCTCTGATTTCTGATCTCGGAACTTCAGGCGGTCTCTGATTTCGGGATTGCAAATTTTCCGGATACTGCTACAATGAACCTGTTGGTCTGACCAGCGCATGTGTCCTGTCCACGCAAAAAGTTCCGCATGACATCCGCGCGTGATATGCGATTAACATGCGCGTCCGGCGGATGCCCTTTTCCGGTCGCAGCGGGGAAGAAAAACAAGCATAATATCCGTCGTATACCAGGCGAGAAGATAAAAAGTCTAACATAGACAACAAAGTTTTACACAGAAAACAAAACACAAGTCCTACACAGAAGACAAAATACAGGTCTTACTACAGAAGGCAAAACACAAGTCCTACACAGAAGACAAAATACATGTTTTACTACAGAAGACAAAATACAAGTCTTAAATTAAGAAAAAAGGAAGTCGAATATGAAAATTGTAGTGCTCGCAGCAGGAACAAGTACCGAAAGAGAAGTTTCCATCGTATCGGGAACCGGAATCTGCAAGGCTTTACGCAGGCTTGGCCACCAGTCCATCCTTCTGGATGTTTTTTTCGGCTGGAAGGAGGCAGACCCGGCTACAGCATTCGATGGTGAATACGACACGGACGCAGCCGCAGAATACATCAAAGGCTTCAATCCGCAGCTGGAAGAAGCCAGAAAGAGCCGCCGGAGCTTTTTCGGCCCCAATGTAATTGCGCTTTGTGAAGAAGCTGATATTGTTTTCCTTGCGCTTCACGGATCAAACGGCGAAGACGGAAGAGTACAGGCAGCATTTGACCTGCTCGGCATCAGGTACACTGGCACGGATTATATCAGCAGCGCAATCGCAATGGACAAATCCAGAACCAAGCAGGTATTTCAGGCCTCCGGTGTAAATACACCGTCAGGCATCACGATATATCGCGGAGATTCCCGCAGAAGCGCATCGGAGTTCGGCATGGAACTCCCTGTCATTGTCAAGCCCTGTTGCGGAGGTTCTTCAGTGGGGATCACAATCTGCCGCACGGAAGAGGATGTACGCAATGGGATTGATCTTGCTTTCAGCCTTGAAAGCTCTGCTGTCATCGAAGAGTTCATTGAGGGCGGTGAATTCACCTGCTGTGTCATCGACGGCAAAGCCTATCCGGTAGTTATGATTACTCCGAAAACTGGTTACTATGACTTCCGGAATAAATATACCGCAGGAGCGACCGAGGAGCTCTGTCCCGCTCCCATCTCAGATGATCTCACAAAAAAGATACAGGAAGAGGCCATAAAGGCAGCAGACGCCATAGGCCTGATCGGCTACGGCCGCATGGACTTCCTCGTGCGGAAATCTGATCAGAAGGTGTTCTGTCTGGAAGTCAACACACTTCCCGGCATGACGCCAACCAGTCTCGTACCACAGGAGGCAGCGGCTGTCGGAATCGATTTTGATCATCTCTGTCAGAAACTGATCGACGTATCTCTGAAAAGATATGAGCAATAACCACTCCAACCCCGCAGGCGGGGCGTACACTAATATTAAATCCGGATTGTCCCTGTGCGGCAGACTTCCTCAATCCGGAAGCTGTTCGGAGGCGCATTCATGAAAAATCTTACTCTGTCCAATATTGCACTGGTAACAGACGGAAAATACGACGGACCCGAGGATAAAAGAGAATTTACCGTGACCGATATTGTCACAGACAGCAGAAAGGTTACCAAGGGTTGCCTTTTCGTCGCGATCCGCGGCGAACGGACAGACGGTCACCGGTTTATCCGACAGGTTATAGAAGCAGGCGCCGCAGCGGTCCTCACTGAAAAGGATCCGGAAACGCTCCGTAAGGAATATGAAATTCCTGAAAACCTGGAGATCACATCTGTCACAGTTTCTTCCACGCTGCAGGCGGTAAAGGACATCGCGGAATTTTATCTCAGACAGCTCAATAAGCCGATTGTCGGCATCGTAGGAAGCGTCGGGAAGACAAGTACCAAGGAGATGACAGCCGCTGTACTCAGCCAGAAATATCGCGTACTGAAAACAGAGGGAAACTTCAATAATGAGCTGGGCGTCCCCATGACCGTTTTCCGGATGAGAGAAGAGGACGAAATCGGCGTCATCGAGATGGGCATCAATCATTTCGGTGAGATGCACCGCCTTGCATCCATCGTTCATCCAAATACCGTGATCATGACAAATATCGGAACGGCGCACCTGGAATTTTTGAAAAGCCGAGACGGTATCCTGAAGGCAAAGTCAGAGGTCTTTGATTTCTTCAGCTCTGACGGCCACATCATCCTCAACGGCGATGATGACAAGCTTTCGACCATTGAGGAAAAATCCGGTGTCAGACCGGTTCGTTTTGGTCTTTCGAAGGAAGGTTATTCACATCCGAATGATTTCTACGCCGATGAGATTGAACCGCAGGGACTTGACGGCACCAAATGCAGGATTATCACTCCGGCCGGAAGCTTCCTGGTACTGATTCCCCTTCCCGGCACCCATATGATCTATAACGCGCTTGCAGGCGCCGCGGCAGGTCTCACCTATGGCCTAACCCTTGATCAGATTCGCAGCGGAATCGAAAGCTGTGAGTCTTTAAGCGGAAGGTTTCATATCATCCACACCGGACGTTTTACTCTCGTAGATGACTGTTATAACGCAAACCCCGCCTCCATGAAGGCTTCGCTTGATATTCTGCAGGAGGGCTCCGGCAGGAGAATAGCGGTTCTGGGAGATATGGGAGAACTGGGCAATGAATCCGAGCAGCTGCATGAGGAAGTCGGTGCACATGCCGGCAGACTAAAGCTCGATGCAATATATTGCGTTGGACCGCTTTCCAAGGCAATCTGCAGGGGCGCACGTAAGACTTCGGCCGGAAGGACCGATATCCGGCACTTCAAGACCATCGACAAATTTTTAGAAGAAGTTCCAGGGCTTTTCAGGGACGGAGACACGATTCTCGTAAAGGCATCCCACTATATGGAATTTGGCAGAATTGTAACCGACCTCCAGAAATGAGCAACAGCTATTTGCCTCATTGCACGAATAATACGTCTATTTGGAAAATTTCTGTTGCATTTTTATTAAGCCTGTTATATAATTCTATACGTAAAAAGAATTTACCCTTCAAAAAATTTTTTTTACAATTAATAACCCCTTATTAATTATTTATACTCCCCTCGAAATGCCTCGGTAGCTCCCCTACCGGGGCGTTTCTCTTACCAGACGCAAAAATCGTCAGATAACACAGCTTATGGATCCGCACCCGGAAGTTGCCGTGAAATCCATTCGTATGGGGAGAACATATCCGGCAGTATTACACAGGAGAATTACATGGAGAGATATGAGCTGATCGCGCCCTGTCATTTCGGGCTGGAAGCAGTGATGAAACGGGAGATCATCGATCTCGGTTATGAGATAACGGAAGTAGAAGACGGAAAGGTTACCTTTGAAGGAGACGCGGAAGCTGTTGCCTATGCCAACATGTTTCTCCGTACAACCGAACGGGTTCTTCTTAAAGTGGGCCAGTTCAAGGCCGTAACCTATGATGAGCTCTTCGAGGCCACGAAGTCACTGCCGTGGGAACGCTATATCCCGCAGCATGGAAAATTCTGGGTTGCCAAGGCAAACTCCATTAAGAGCAAACT
Source organism: Bilifractor sp. LCP21S3_F8 (assembly GCF_052117805.1). NCBI lineage: Bacteria > Bacillati > Bacillota > Clostridia > Lachnospirales > Lachnospiraceae > Bilifractor > Bilifractor sp. LCP21S3_F8. The sequence goes on from NZ_JBQKIK010000003.1 coordinate 144,968, forward strand.
CTTCAGCCCGTCTGACATACAATCCATTATGAAGAAAGCGATCGTGGAGCGTCTGAAGGAGAAATACAAGGTCGAATGGTTCCCGGAAGACGGAGAGCCGTACCCGATTCGGGTTTCCCTTCTGAAAGATGTGGTCACAGTCGGACTGGACACGACCGGTACCTCTCTTCACAAAAGAGGATACCGCCAGTTCACCGCAAAAGCCCCGATCACAGAAACTCTCGCATCTGCCCTTCTGATGCTGACGCCATGGAAGGCCGACAGAATTCTCGTGGATCCGTTCTGCGGAAGCGGAACTTTCTGCATAGAGGCTGCCATGATGGCCGCGGATATGGCTCCCGGTATCCACAGGTCCTTTCTGTCTGAGGAATGGAAACATCTGATTCCGGAAAGAAGCTGGTCAGATGTGAGAGAAGAGGCGGAGGACAGGGTACGCACAGATGTGCAGACCGATATTCAAGGCTATGATATTGACCGCGAGGTAGTCGGATTTGCGCGTGAGAATGCAAAGCTGGCCGGTGTCGATCACATGATCCATTTTCAGCAGCGTCCGGTTTCCGAGCTTTCTCATCCGGGAAAATACGGTTTTATTGTGACGAATCCGCCTTACGGCGAACGTCTGGAAGAGAAAAGCGCGCTTCCGGCGCTTTACAGAACCCTCGGGGAACGCTTTGCGAAACTGGACACCTGGTCTCTGTACGTCATCAGCGGCTATCCGGACGCAGAGCGATACATCGGCAGAACCGCACCAAAGAATCGGAAGATTTACAACGGAATGATGAAGACATATTTTTACCAGTACCCGGGGCCGAAGCCTCCGCGCCGCAAGCCTCACCCGGAATCAGAAGGCTGATACGGTTCTCAGCAGGCGGGAATCTCCAGATACAGAAGAGAAGCGAAAGGAAATACGAATGCATACAATCATTTTTGCAACAGGCAATAAGGACAAACTGGCAGAAATCCGGGAGATCATGAGCAGTTTGCCGGTCACCATTCTGTCCATGGCCGATGCAGGAATCTCCTGCGACATCGAGGAAAACGGGAAAACCTTCACTGAAAATGCTCTCATCAAGGCCAGAGCCATTGCGGCGGTTCTCCCGGACAGATATCGCAGCGCTATTGTGATGGCAGATGATTCCGGTCTTGAGGTGGACGCCATGGATAAGCTTCCCGGCGTTTATTCCGCCCGCTGGATGGGTCATGACACTTCTTACCGAATCAAGAACGCAAAAATCATCGAAAACCTGAAAGACGTTCCCGTTCCGGAAAGAACCGCCCGATTTGTATGTGCGATGGCAGCGGTACTCCCGGACGGCAGGACTCTGTCGACCCGGGGGGTCATCGAAGGAAAAATCGGCTATGAGGAACGTGGAACCAACGGCTTCGGATATGATCCTATTTTCATGCTTCCCGACATGAGCTGCAGCACAGCGGAGCTTCCCCCGGAAGAAAAGAACAAAATCAGCCATAGAGGAAAAGCTCTTCGTGAAATGGAACGTCTTCTCAGAAATGAGCTGGACTGACCATCCAATCTGAACCGGACCACCCGGTCGGAAGTGCGGCAAACCCTAGATCAGAAATACGGAGGGGCACAGAATGAAAGTACTTGTAATCAGTGATACACATGGGAATATAGATCGTCTGCAGGCAATATTGAACACAACCGGACCTTATGACGCTGTCTTCCACTGTGGCGATATTGAAGGACAGGAACACACGATTCAGGAATACGCGGACTGCCCGACATATATGGTTTCCGGCAATAATGACTGGGACAGCAGCCTGCCGGCGGATCTCAATGTGACAATCGACGATTACAGATTCTGGGTATGTCACGGCCACCGGTACGGAGTCTCCCTAAGCCCCTCGGCGATCCGCGAGGAAGCCGAAAGCAGGAATGTTGATGTCTGTCTCTTCGGGCATACGCATAAGCCCTATCTTGAGACAAGCCGCGGACTGACGCTGATGAACCCCGGATCCCTCAGTTATCCCAGACAGATCGGCAGAAAACCTACCTTCGGTGTAATTGAGATAGACAGACACCATGATATTCACTTTGCCATAAAAGAGCTGGAGGATTAACTTACCGCAGGGAATTTTCTCGGAATTTACCTGAATTTGCCTTAAAATTCCGACACATTTAATTAATATTTTTGTTGACAACCGCAAAATCTTATAATATACTAGTTTTTGCGTTGAGCGAGTTCGGATAGTTCGGATCTGTGGGATCTGTACGTCCTGTGTCTCTCGGGGTGTGGCTCAGTTTGGCTAGAGCGCCTGGTTTGGGACCAGGAGGCCGCAAGTTCGAATCTTGTCACCCCGACTGCGCAGGTGTAGTTCAATGGTAGAACACCAGCCTTCCAAGCTGGATACGTGGGTTCGATTCCCATCACCTGCTCTTGTATTCTCAATCAGAATACATACGTGTCTGTAGCTCAGCTGGATAGAGCAACGGCCTTCTAAGCCGTGGGTCGGGGGTTCGAATCCCTTCAGGCACGCTCGGAGCCAGATATAGCGCTGGATCATTCAGCACCGCAGGTTCCGGTTTCAATTTAATTACTATGGTGGATATAGCGTAGTTGGTTAACGCGCCAGATTGTGGCTCTGGAGATCGTGGGTTCGAATCCCTCTATCCACCCTGCCGTGATGGCGACATAATGGGCTATCGCCAAGCGGTAAGGCACAGCACTTTGACTGCTGCATCCGCCGGTTCGAATCCGGCTGGCCCAGATCATTCGGAGCATTAGCTCAGGTGGTAGAGCACTTGACTTTTAATCAAGTTGTCCGGGGTTCGAGTCCCCGATGCTTCATTTTGTGATGACCAGAAGAGATGACGTTCTGTCATCTCTTTTTCTATATCATTCAGTTTCTACATCAGACGGATATGAAAAGCTGTACACCATGCGGCTATGGCGGAATTGGCAGACGCGGCGGGTTTAGGTCCCGTTGGGAAACCATGCAGGTTCGAGTCCTGTTAGCCGCAGCATTCACATCCGTTCATCTTTTTTCCCATTTGAGATTATATAAATCCATGTGACCTGATTTTATTCTTCAAAAAACGGATTACGCGGCATATTTCTGAGCGGCACGCCAGATCGCATCTTATCAGGGAAACGGCCGTACCCTGTATGCACAGCGCATCAATTATTCCGGGTTAAATCCCCGGAGCGTTATAACAGCGCACCAGCAATTCCGGATTACATTCCCGGAGTGTTTTAAAAGAGAGGACGATATGACCAGAGAACAGTACGAATCATTACAATTAAAAGAGCTTCGGGAAATCGCGAAATCCAGAAAGCTCAAAGGAACAACGGCGATGCGGAAGGAACAGCTGATTAACCGCATGCTCGAGGAAGACGCAAAGGAATCTGCAAAAGCAGAAGTCCCGGGGACAGAATCTTCCGGGGCAGAAGCCTCAGAAACAGATCACGTAAGATCAGGCTACACTCGAAAAGATTCTTCGAGAACATCTTCTTCGAGAGCAGGTTCCTTAAGAGCAGGCTCTCAGAGAACAGATTCCTCGAGAATAGATTCCTCGAAGCCAGAATTCTCAAAACCAGAGTCTCAGAAAACGGAGACAGTAAAAACCGGTCATTCCAGAAACGAGAACGGCAGCCGGAGAAGCTCCTCCCGCGGAAGCGAAAACGATTATGGCGGCCGGAGAGATTTCCGGCATAGCGAATCCCGCGAGCGTCAGAACAACAGCGAGCATCAGAGCGGATATGAGCGCCCGAACAGCAGTGACCGCCAGAGCGGATATGAGCGCCCGAACAGCAGTGACCGCCAGAACGGATATGAACGCCCGAACAACAGCGACCGCCAGAGCGGATATGAACGCCCGAACAGCAGCGACCGCCAGAGCGGATACGAATCTCAAAATAGTGACGAACGTCAGAATGACGCTTTTGACGAAAACGAAAACGAACAGATGCGTCAGGAACTCGGGCAGCTCGACAGCGGGTCAGAAGCCCATGGCATACTGGAAGTCATGTCTGACGGATACGGCTTTATCCGCTCGGAAAATTTCCTTCCGGGAGATGACGATGTTTACGTTTCTCCTTCTCAGATCCGGAAATTCCACTTAAAAACCGGAGATGTTCTCTCCGGCAACACAAGAATAAAATCACAGAACGAGAAATTTTCCGCCCTTCTGTTTGTTAAAAGCGTGAACGGTCTTGACCCCTATGTCAATGCGCGCCGGATGAATTTTGAAGATATGACGCCCATTTTTCCAAATAAACGCATTCATCTGGAGCGGCCGGGCGGACCGGTTGCGATGCGGATTGTAGACCTGGTCAGCCCCATTGGCAAAGGACAGCGAGGAATGATCGTCTCTCCGCCAAAGGCCGGAAAAACGACACTGTTGAAGGAAGCTGCAAAATCGATCCTCCGCAATAATCCAGAGATGCATGTCATCATTCTCCTGATCGACGAACGTCCGGAGGAAGTTACTGATATCAGGGAAACTGTCCGTGGAAAGAACGTCGAAGTTATCTATTCCACCTTCGACGAGCTTCCGGAGCATCACAAGAGAGTCTCGGAAATGGTAATCGAACGTGCCAAACGCCTGGTTGAGAACAGACAGGATGTCATCATCTTTATCGACAGCATCACCCGTCTTGCGAGAGCGTACAATCAGGTCGTTCCGCCGAGCGGAAGAACCCTCTCCGGAGGTCTTGATCCCGCAGCCCTTCACATGCCGAAACGGTTCTTCGGTGCCGCCCGGAACATGCGTGAGGGCGGAAGCCTCACCATTCTCGCGACTGCACTCGTAGACACCGGAAGCAAAATGGATGACGTTGTATATGAGGAGTTCAAGGGCACCGGCAACATGGAGCTGATCCTTGACCGGAAGCTGCAGGAGCGACGTGTCTTCCCGGCCATCGATCTCGCAAGGTCCGGAACCAGAAGAGAGGACCTGCTTCTGGATTCGGATGAACTCGAGGCGGTAAACAACATGCGCCGTGCGCTGAACGGTCTTCGCGCCGAAGAAGCAGGCGAAAATGTACTGAACATGTTCACCCATACGAGAAACAACCGGGAACTTGTTCAGATGCTGAAAAAACAGCGAATTGTCTGATCTCGTCTGATGGCAGCGGACTGCATCCGTCACAGACCGTGTGATGGACAGTGGGACCTAAACAGTTTTTCAACCGTTTTTTCAACAGCCGCTTTGATGATCGTGAACCGTATCAGAATACGTGGGTATCAGAATACACGTCAAAAACCAGTTGCAGAATAGATGTCAAAAATGGGTCAAAAATGCAGAACACATGTCAAAAATCAGTTGCAAAACAGATATTCCCGTGGTATGATGATAAGGCTGTTAATCTGATACGAAAGTTGAGACACAGCATACCAATAAATTTACCAGATATGAATTGGAAGAGGTGAAAACATGAAACAGGGCATTCATCCAGAGTATTATGAAGCTACCGTTACCTGCAACTGCGGGAACACCTTCAAGGTAGGTTCTACAAAGAAGGAGATCCACGTCGAGATCTGCTCCAAATGCCATCCGTTCTACACCGGACAGCAGAAGGCAGCAAAGGCTCGTGGTCGTATTGATGCATTCAACAAGAAATACGGTCTTAAGTAACGTAGAATTTGCGGCACTTATCAGAAAACAGAAACGAGTCGGAACATTCGTTCCGGCTCGTTTTTTCACATATCGAGCGGAAGATCGTCCGTGCCGAACTGCAGGGTTCGTCTCAGACAGTTCTCTTGCACCCATCGTCATGTTATCGTATAATTCTGCTGTATAAAAATGACCACTAAATATCCGGATTGCAAGAATGCGGATATACGCGAGGGAATCTATAATGACCGATCGTTTACAATCTTTCCATGATTGGTATCACTACGGGATTCGTCTGCTGTCCGCTTCCGGAATTGCCGACGCCAAAACCGATGTATGGCTTCTGATGGAGCATGTAACCGGCATTACGCGCAGCTGGTACCTGCTGCACGCCGAGGAGCCTATGCCCGCGGATGCTGCGGCGGAATACTCCCGGCTTCTGACGGAGCGCAGCCGCCGCATTCCGCTCCAGTACCTGACCGGTCAGGCCTGGTTCTATGGCAATTGTTTTTCCGTCAGCCCGGCTGTTCTGATCCCGAGACAGGATACCGAGACTCTGGTAGAAGAGGCAGAGAAGATTCTGGAGAGTGGCTGGCATATTCTGGACATGTGCACCGGCAGCGGATGCATCCTGCTGTCCCTTCTGAAAAGCTGTCCCGGGATAACGGGAAGTGGCACCGATCTTTCGCCCGAAGCGCTCGATATCGCTCGAAAAAACAGAAGAGCTCTGGGCGTGCAGGAAGACCGCGCTGTTTTTTATTGCGGAGATCTTTTTGAGGCACTTCCCGCCGGAGAGGAATATGACGTAATTCTCTCCAACCCGCCTTATATTCCAACCGGGGTCATCGACGGACTGGATCCCGAAGTGCGGGACCACGAGCCATATCAGGCCCTTGACGGACATGAAGACGGGCTCTATTTCGAAGAAAAAATCGCAGAGGAGGCCCGGAAGCATTTCCGAAAGGGACAGAAAGGATATCTTTTTCTGGAAATCGGATATAATCAGGGAAAGGATATGCGGAGGATTCTGCAGCGCCTCGGATATCATGACGTCTGCATCACGAAAGATCTCGGAGGAAACGATCGTGTCGCCTCCGGCTGTTACCTCCGCTGACAGAAAGGTGGAAGCTATGTTTGAGAAGCTGGAAGATGTGCAGCTCCGGCTGGAAGAGGTTTTGAACCGGCTCAGCGACCCGGATACTGCCGGCGATCCGGCAAGTCTGCAAAGCCTGATGCGAGAGCAGGCAGAACTGCAGCCGGTCGCGGATACCTATGCGGCTTACAAGAAAAATGAGGCCGCCATCTCCGAAAGCCTTGAGCTCCTGGAATCTGAAAACGATCCGGAAATGCGCGAGATGCTCAAGGAAGAACTACAAAGCGCTCGCAGTCAGAAATCAGATCTCGAACAGCAGCTGAAGCTTCTGCTCCTGCCGAAGGATCCGAACGACGAGAAAAATGTTATCTTTGAGATCCGCGCCGGAGCGGGCGGTGAGGAAGCCGCTCTTTTCGCATCAGAAATTTACCGCATGTACATGAAGTACGCAGACAGCAGGGGATGGAAGACTGATCTGGTCAATCTGGAAGAGACCGGTCTTGGCGGATGCAAGGAGTGCACCTTCAAGATCATCGGCCGCGGCGCCTATTCCCGCCTGAAATACGAGAGCGGTGTACACCGGGTGCAGCGGGTTCCGGCAACCGAATCCGGAGGAAGAATTCATACATCGACCTGCACGGTTGCGGTCATGCCCGAGGTCACCGATGACATCAGCATAGATATTCCGGACAAGGATGTCCGTATCGATGTCATGCGCGCGTCCGGGAATGGCGGACAGTGTGTCAACACGACAGACTCCGCCGTGCGTCTCACCCATTTGCCTACCGGAATCGTCATTTATTCACAGACAGAGAAAAGCCAGCTTCAGAACAAGGCCAAGGCATGGGCTCTGCTCCGAGCCAAGCTGTACTTCCTCGAACAGCAGAAACGGCACGATGAAGAAGCCGAGATGCGCAGAAGCCAGATCGGAACCGGAGACCGCTCCGAGAAAATCCGGACCTATAATTTTCCTCAGGGCCGTGTGACAGACCACAGAATACATCTCACCCTGCATCAAATTGACAGCATAATGGATGGAGACCTCGACGAGCTGATCGACAGCCTCATTGCTGCCGACCAGGCGGCAAAGCTTGCGAAATTACAGGAGCAATAAAATAAACAGCGCGAGAACGCTCATGCCTGTTAAAGCACGAAGGCAGCAAAGTGACGTGCGAACTTATATAGTGCGTGGCACGACGCATTGCAGGACACCGCTTTTCAAATCATTCAAATACATGAAACAACAGGAAAATCATGGGAGGAGTAAGTATGAAACAAACTACACTGGCAGTTATGGCGGCAGGAATCGGCAGCCGCTTTGGAAAGGGAATCAAACAGCTGGAGCCTCTCGGCCCGAACGGAGAAATCATCATGGATTACTCCATTCATGATGCAATAGAGGCCGGCTTTGACAAAGTTGTGTTCATCATCCGGAAGGATCTGGAGAAGGATTTCCGCGAGATCATCGGCAGCCGTATGGAGAAGAAGATTCCCTGCGAATACGCTTTTCAGGAGCTGGATGCTCTTCCGTCAGGATTTACAAAGCCTGAGGGAAGGACGAAACCGTGGGGCACCGGCCAGGCGATTCTCGCCTGTCGCGGACTCATTGACACACCGTTTGCGGTTATTAACGCAGATGACTACTACGGCAAAAAAGCCTTTACTCTTTTGCACGACTATCTCGTTGCGGATCATCCGACACAGAACGGCATTCATCAGATCTGCATGGCCGGTTTCCGTCTTGGAAACACCCTCAGCGATAACGGAGGTGTTACCCGCGGAGTATGCGTCCTTGACTCCGACCGGAATCTGATCGGTGTCAATGAAACCCAGAACATTGTCCGTACTCCCGGTGGCGCTGCGGTTCATTCTCCTGACGGAGACGTTCCCATCGATGTCAATTCTATGGTTTCCATGAATATGTGGGGACTGCAGGCAGATTTCATCGATCTTCTGGACAGCGCGTTCCGTGAATTCCTTGCGCAGATTCCCGATGGTGATCTGAAGAAGGAATTCCTTCTTCCAACCTATATTGATCAGCTGCTTCACCAGGGAAAGGCTGTCGTAAAGGTTCTGGACACAGACGACACCTGGTTTGGCGTTACCTATCAGGAAGACAAGGACAGCGTCCGCAAGGCTTTCTCCGACCTTTGCAGCAGGGGTGTTTACGGAAAGCTTATCTGAGTGCACTTGCGCAATCCAGAGGTGACCATATAATCAGAGGTAACCACATCATGATCAAGGATAAAAAATCAGAAAAATCTTTCAGAAAAGCCCGGATATCATTGCCTGTGCTGCTGCTTGGCGCCGTGCTGCTGTTTCCGGGCTGCGGGAACGCCTCTGACAGTGCCTATGCCAGCGGAATGTCAGCTCTGAAATCCGAAGATTACAACACCGCTATTACGAATTTTCAGTCGGCTGTTGATTCCGAGGGGAGAGAGGCAGAAGGATACCGCGGGCTGGGCATCGCTTATCTCAACCTCGGGGACTATGAAAATGCCGTGAATGCTTTCTCCAAATCACTGGCAGCAATAAAATATCCGCGTCAGAATAAGTCCTTCCGCGAAGATGTTCTCTTTTACCAGGCGCAGGCTTATGTGGAGGAGCAGCAGTACGACAATGCCATGACGATTTACAATGAATTGATCCAGTCAGAGGAACACGCCGGACAGGCCTTTCTGCTGCGGGGAAAGCTTTACGCCCTCGAGAACAAATTTGGCCAGGCCGGCCAGGATTTTCAGAAGGCATTGGAGCTGGATAACTCTTATGAGATTTATCTGGAAATCTATGACATCTATGTGCAGAATAACCGGCAGGCAGACGGAGCCGCATTTTTAAAGGACGCCTTAAATCAGAAGCCGTCCGGATCTGATGATTACTATCAGCTCGGTCGGATCTGCTATGAACTCAAGGATTACGGCAAGGCAGAAAAATATCTCAAGAAAGCCATAGAAAAAAATATCCCCGGTGCCGTCATGCTGCTCGGAAGAGTCTACTCCGACACCGGAGACTACGACAGCGCAGAAGATTTGTATCAGAGCTGTATCGACAATGACACCTCCGTTTCCCTGGGATACAACGGCCTGGCTCTGATTGCCATCATGAAAGGCAATTATGACGATGCACTTCAGAAGATTCAGGCAGGACTCGACACCGATGAGGCGGAATACAAGGAAGAGCTGCTCTATAACGAAATCATCGCCTATGAGAAGAAGCTTGATTTCAAAACCGCGGCCTCGAAGATGGAAAGTTTTCTCAAATCCTATCCGACGAACCAGAAAGCTGTACAGGAGAATCTGTTCCTGCAGAGCCGCGTAACGGAGACAGAGGCAACGGCGTCCGAGAACGTTACGAGTTCCTCCGGCAGCTCTTCCTCCCCGTCCGACGTCAGCAATACACAGAGCGAAGCATCCGGCAGCACACAATCCAAAACGACAGATACCGCCGATACGGATCAATCCAATGCGTCATACAATTCCGCAGGTGAAGGTCAGAGCAACGGCGATGATTCCGGTTCATACCAGGGAACTGTCGATGCGGACAACGATGGTTACGACGATAATACCGGCGTCTACTATGGCACGGTCTACGGCACAGATACCAGCACCTATGGCAATTACGATTCTGCCGGCTACTACGACGGAAGCACCGGGTATTAAACGGCAGCCTGAATGAACAGATGGATGGACAGCAGATATGTTTGACAATGCAGAGACAAGGGAACGAGTCATCCTGGTTGCCGTCAACACCGGCGATGAGACAGAGACCCGTGATTCCCTGAACGAACTTAAGGCACTTGCAGAGACGGCGGGCGTCGAAACGGTGACTATGGTTCTCCAGAACCGGGAAAACCCGGATCCCGGGACCTACATCGGGAAGGGAAAAATCGAGGAAATCGCCGGCATGCTGGAAATGCTTCAGGCAGACGCCATTATTACAGACGACGAGCTTTCCCCAGCACAGATGAACAACCTGGCAGAGGAATTAAACTGCAGAGTATACGACCGCACAATGCTCATTCTGGACATTTTTGCCCAAAGAGCCCGGACAAGCGAAGGCAAAATTCAGGTCGAGCTGGCACAGCTCCGCTACCGTCAGCAGCATCTGGTAGGAATGCGTTCCTACCTTTCCCGCCTTGGCGGCGGTATCGGAACCCGTGGACCCGGCGAAAAGAAGTTGGAAATCGACCGACGTCTGATCGCGGAGCGAATCAGTGCCCTTAGGGCAGAACTGAAGAAGGTCGAGGAGCATCGGGACGTGCTCCGGCAGGGAAGAAAAAAGGCCAATATCAAGACTGCGGCGATTGTCGGCTATACCAACGCAGGAAAATCCACCCTGCTCAATACCCTCACGAATGCAGGTGTACTGGAAGAAGACGCGCTGTTTGCGACTCTCGACCCCACAACAAGACTCCTGAGCCTGCCCGAGGGCGGACAGATTCTCCTGACGGATACGGTAGGATTTATCCGAAAGCTCCCGCATACCCTTATTGACGCCTTCCACAGCACATTGGAGGAAGCCGCCCTTGCCGACTACATCATCCATGTGGCAGATGCTTCCAGTCCGCATCTGGAACAGCAGATGCAGGTCGTCTACCAGACCCTGCATGAGCTGGACGCGGACCGGAAAAAGATCATCACCCTCTTCAACAAGCAGGACATGGTCTCTCCCGGCGTCCACATGCATGATCACCACGCCGATTATGTCATACCGGTCTCCGCCAAGTTCGGGGACGGACTGGATTCCCTCAGACAGATTCTGGAAAAAATCATCCGGGAGGACCAGATTCACATAGAGAGAACTTTTTCTTACGGTGACGCCGGAAAAATTGCGCTGATCCGTCAGTCCGGAACACTTCTGGAAGAAAAATATCTTCCAGAGGGGATCCGTATCGAAGCATATGTTCCGCAGGAAATCTACGGAAAACTATAACAGTATTTCATCCAAAGGAGGCTCTGACATGAGCAGAGAAATGATACAGGACATTTTCAAGAAAACCGGAGCGCAGGCTCTTTTCATCACGGATCCTCACAATATGATGTATATATCCGGATTCCGCGGGGGCGAGGGTATGGTCTACATATCTCCGAAACAGCAGGTGGTGATCACCGATTCCAGATATACCGAAGCGGCAGGAAAGGAGAGCAGCTTCACCATCATCGAGGAGAACCGCACACACAAGAGAACGCAGATTCTGCGTGAGCTGCTGGCGGTTGATGGTGCTGAAATTGTCGGGTACGAAGATAAATTCATGCGCTGTTATGAATTCAGCCGTCTCACGAACGCTCTCCCGGAAATTCAGCAGTGGCTTCCGCTCGATGAAAGCATCGATCTGATCCGGCAGATCAAAACTCCCGAGGAGCTCCGTCTGATTGCCCGCGCAGAATCCATCGGAGACGCTGCCTTTACCGAAATTCTGAAGTTCCTGAAGCCCGGTGTCACCGAACTGGAAACCGCGGCAGAGCTGGAGTATCAGATGAAGCGTCACGGCGCACAGGGCTTCTCCTTCAATACCATCACGGCATCCGGAATCAACTCCTCCATGCCGCATGCAGTTCCTTCCTCGAAGAAGATCGAAAGCGGAGATTTTGTAACCATGGACTTCGGCTGCACCTACGAAGGTTACTGCTCAGACATGACACGTACCGTTGTTGTCGGAAAGGCAAATGAAAAGCAGAAGGAAATCTATACAACGGTTCTTGAGGCGCAGAACGCCGCCCTCAACGGAATCCACGCAGGACTTACCGGACAGCAGTGTGACGAGCTTGCCAGAAGCGTGATCCGGAATGCCGGTTACGGAGACAACTTCGGACACGGACTGGGGCACGGCGTCGGCCTCTACATCCACGAGGAGCCCCGCTTTTCTCCGCTTGACAGCTCCATCATCCAGGAGAACATGGTGATTTCCGTGGAGCCCGGCATCTATGTTCCGGGATTCGGCGGCGTGCGGATTGAAGATCTGGTTGTCATCAAAAAGGACGGCATTGACGATCTCTCGCATTCCCCGAGAGAACTGATTGAGCTCTGATATCGTGAAGACGTGCCGCAGGTGTCAGTGTCACAAATGCGGGAAAGGCTGTCAGGTGCTTATACGGAAAGGCGCCATGCACTTATACGGAAAAGCTTGACAATTCTCTTTCTGCTACGTAATATAAAAAGTGACTCTTGAAAACTATATATAGTGGTCAGAAATGACGCAGGCGGCACATCATGTTATCCATACGCTCCCCGGCTATCCTCCGGAATCCCGCGGATTCATGTCGTGTCAAGGAATCACAGGAGGAAGCTATTGATGCAGAAGATCAATCTGTCAGACGAATTGAAAAGCAACGCCTACCCCGGCCGTGGAATTGTAATCGGACGTTCAGCCAACGGAAGATATGCAGCCACGGCTTATTTTATCATGGGCAGAAGCGCAAACAGCCGCAACCGAGTATTTGTCAAAGAGGAGGACGGCATCCGTACTCAGGCATTTGATCCTTCCAAAATGGAGGATCCGAGTCTGATCATCTATGCGCCGGTCCGCGTGCTCGACAAAGCACACACCATTGTTACCAACGGTGACCAGACCGACACCATTTTCGACGGCATGAAAAAGGGACTTACCTTCGAGCAGAGCCTTCGTTCCCGTGAATTTGAGCCTGACGGGCCGAACTACACCCCGCGGATCTCAGGACTTCTGACCGTGGAGAACGGTGTCTTTGGCTACACGATGTCTATTCTGAAAAGTGACAGCGGAAATCCGGACCAATGTCTGCGATATACCTTCGATTATCCGAATGCGCCGGCAGGAGAAGGCCACTTTATTTCCACCTATATAACGGACGGTAATCCGCTTCCAAGCTTTGAGGGCGAGCCGAAGCCTGTCGATGTCCCGGACGATATCGATGCCTGGACCAGCATGATCTGGAGCAGCCTGAACGAGGATAATAAGGTATCTCTCTTCGTGCGCTACATTGACATTCAGAGCGGAAGCTTCGAGACCCGGATTGTAAACAAAAATCAGTAACCGTGTACGTTCTTTAGAAAACACACAGGAGCACCGCATATGCGGCCGGTACAGAAGGCCGCATACATGTTTCCGCAGGAATTGATGTTTTCCGAAACATATTCACGATCTTCAAATATTAATACGAGGTGAAGCAGATGAAAGAATTACAGTTAAAATACGGATGCAACCCGAATCAGAAGCCTTCCCGCATCTATATGGAGGACGGCAGTGAGCTCCCGATCAAGGTAATTTCCGGCAGACCCGGATACATTAACTTCATGGATGCCTTCAACGGCTACCAGCTCGTTCGTGATCTGAAGAAGAACACCGGTCTTCCGGCAGCAGCCTCCTTCAAGCATGTATCTCCTGCCGGCGCCGCGGTAGGCCTCCCGCTTTCCGACACGCTGAAGAAGATCTATTTTGTCGATGATATGCCGGAGCTTTCTCCGCTTGCCTGTGCCTATGTCCGCGCAAGGGGAGCAGACCGCATGTCATCCTTTGGCGATTTCATTTCCCTGTCGGATATCTGCGACGCAAGCACTGCTTCTGTCATCAAGCGTGAAGTTTCCGACGGCGTCATCGCCCCGGGCTACACCGACGAGGCACTTGAGATTCTTCATCAGAAGAAGAAGGGGAATTATGTTGTCATTCAGATCGATCCTGAATACGTTCCGGCGCCCCTGGAGAAACGCCAGATCTTCGGCGTCACCTTTGAGCAGGGCCGTCAGGAGCTGGATATCAACGATGAACTTCTCTCGAACATCGTGACAAAGAACAAGGATCTTCCGGAATCCGCCCTTCGCGATCTGAAGATTTCGCTGATTACGCTGAAATACACACAGTCCAATTCCGTCTGCTTCGTAAAGGACGGACAGGCCATCGGCGTCGGTGCCGGACAGCAGTCCCGTGTACATTGCGTCCGTCTGGCCGGTCAGAAGGCGGACAACTGGTGGAAACGGCAGAGCCCGCAGGTTCTCAGCCTCCCATTCAAAGATGACATCCGCCGGGCGGACCGGGACAATGCCATCGACGTCTATATCGGTGACGAATACATGGACGTACTTCGGGATGGTGAGTGGCAGAAGGTATTCACAGAAAAGCCGCCGGTATTCACCGCAGAAGAGAAGAGAGCATGGCTTGACAAAATGGAGGGCGTAACCCTCGGTTCGGACGCCTTCTTCCCGTTCTCCGACAACATTGAGAGAGCGAAAAAATCCGGCGTTCAGTACATCGCCGAGCCCGGCGGTTCCATCCGCGACGACGCTGTCATCGAGTGCTGCGACAAGTACAATATGGTGATGGCATTCACCGGAATCCGCCTCTTCCATCACTGATATCCGGGGCTGTTTCCGGAATCTCTGAAAAACGTCTCCCGGAGCTTCTGCATAGTTCCGGGAGACGTTCTGTATTTACGCGAACAGTGAGCCGCAGCCGAATGCGAAGTATTCGTGTGCGGCGAACGTCGCGATAGCGAGATAAAACTCGCGCAGCGTGTTTTATCTCGTTTACGCGAACAGTGAGCCGCAGCCGAATGCGAAGTATTCGTGTGCGGCGAACGTCGCGATAGCGAGATAAAACTCGCGCAGCGTGTTTTATCTCGTTACCCCGTAATTCCGGGAGTCTGTCGTGCAGAAAACTGGATTTCTTTGAAACAGGATTTATTCAGGGAAGGACATGCACATGCGTTATTCAGAATTTAAAATGGAACGGGAAAATCTTGTCCGGGTTGGCGATGAGGTAACCATCACTGAGAGTCAGCTTCCATCCTCGTATTACTACACAATCATCCCTGCGATCGCGATGAGCAGAAACTATGCTCCCTATGAGCGGATTCATTCCAGAAGCGGAAGAGTCGTTGACATCCGCGATACCCCGCGCGGCTTCTACGTCGTGACCGCCTTTGATGAGGATGGCATCGAAGGCGAGACCGAGGAGGACTTTCAGAAGATGCTCGCGAGAGACAGAGAAGATAACAAATCGACAGCCGGTGTACCGGCCGAACAGGCAGACGGCAAGACAGGAGAAGTCTCATGAGTGCAGAAAAATCCGGCCATTCTGTAAATTCTCGGAAGGAAATGCAGACCGGACGACAGCAGCCCCAGACCAGGCGTCAGCAGCCCCAGACCGGAAAACAGAAGCCGCAGACCAGACGGCAGCAGCCGCAGATGCAGGTGCATCCGATCCCGCCATTTTTTGACAATAAATCCACCGTGCTTGTTCTCGGGAGTTTTCCGTCCGTAAAATCCCGCGAAGCCGGTTTTTTCTACGGCCATCCCAGGAACCGCTACTGGATGGTTGTTGCCGCCATCTTCGGCTCAGAACCCCTGACAACCATAGAAGAAAAAAAGGTCTTTCTCCGGAAAAATCACATTGCCATGTGGGACACAATTCAATCCTGCACGATTACCGGGTCCAGCGACAGCAGTATTCGTGATGTTGTCCCGAATGATCTCGACCGCATCCTGAAGACTGCACCAATCCGCAGAATCTTCTGCAACGGGACCGCCTCCTATAACCTGTATATGAAATACATCTACCCGAAGACGGGAAGAGAAGCTTTGAAAATGCCTTCAACCAGCCCGGCAAATGCAGCGTGGTCGTTACCCCGACTGATTGACGCATGGCAGATTCTGAAGGATGTGTGACCTGATTGTTATCTGATTATTATACAAAAACATAACGAAACGGACACAGCCGGATGCCGCGCAGACCAGGACCGACCGGGGTTTCGCGGATTACCTGTATCCCCTCTAAACGACAGCAGCGATGTTAAGCAAATCAAGAACCAGGGTTAATGGCTACGAATTTACAAGGCTCCTCCCACCGCCCAGGGGCAGGTGGGTTTCCGCCCACAACAGCCGAAAGGATATAATTTATGAAAGAGTATGAGACCGTTTGGGAAATATTTAATAAATGCCCGAACAACCAGATGAGGGATGTTTTCATCGATGAAGTGCGGACCGACGACCCGGAGGAATTCATACGCAACAAATTTAAGGATAAGGTCTTTACCTATGAGAAAACCGTGCAGGAAGACGGTACCATCATCTTTGACATCGTCACCTCCGGCATACGGCAGCGCTACAGCTTTACGGAAATCTGAAAAACCGGAAGCGCAGCCGAAATATACGGCGCGGAGCAATCCGTAACCTGTGTGCTTTGTCGTTCGCGTATCATGGTATATAATAGCTGCATCGGAGTCCCGATAGTAACCGAAACAATATAAAAAAAGGAGATTAGTATGGCAGAAGAAAACGTAAAATCCACAGAATCCGCCCGGCCCTCCGGGGATGAGCAGAAGCCGGATTTCCGCATTGAGGAAAATGCATTTTCCAACATTGATCACATCATCGGCGTTGTCAGCGGAAAGGGCGGTGTCGGAAAATCTATGGTTACCGCATCCCTCGCAAACGCGATGACGCTGCAGGGATTCAGCACAGGAATTCTCGACGCAGACATCACAGGCCCCTCCATCCCGAAAATGTATGGAATCAAGGGAAGTGCCGAATCAGACGGCAACGGCATCTATCCGAAGATGGCCGCGAACGGCATCGAAATCATGTCCACAAACCTTCTTCTTCCCAATGAGGAGGATCCGGTGATCTGGAGAGGTCCGGTCATTGCGGGAGTTGTAAAACAATTCTATACCGATGTGGTCTGGGGTCAGCTCGACTACCTGTTCGTGGATATGCCTCCGGGGACCGGCGATGTGCCGCTCACTGTATTCCAGTCACTCCCTGTTGACGGCGTCATCATCGTGACCTCTCCTCAGGATCTCGTGCGCATGATCGTCACTAAGGCATACAACATGGCCAAAATGATGAACATTCCGGTTCTGGGCATCGTCGAGAACTACAGCTATATGAACTGCCCGCACTGCGGAGAAAAGATCTACCCGTTCGGCGAAAGCCACATTGATGAGATCGCGAAGGAGCTCGGCGTACCGGTTCTCGGAAAGATACCGATGAATCCGGAATACGCAAAGGCATCTGACGCAGGGGATTTTGCTGCTATAAACAATACCAGCATCGATGAAGCTGCCGTTGCTCTGCGCAGCGCAGGGAAGAAGGCCTGAGCGTTTCAGAGCGTACCTTAAACGATAAATAATGAAACCCGTCTTTGAACAGAATTGCTGAAGTTTGTGAATGGAATCCGCGGCAGATGAAACAGAAAAGCAGGGAAAACAGCACAACTGAACAGGAAGAGAAAACCGCCCCGGAGAAAAAAATTCTGCGGATCTCCGTGCGTAATCTCGTGGAATTCCTTCTTCGAAGCGGAGACCTTCAAGGTGCACGGGAGGGCTTTGCTGACCGCGAAGCCATGCAGGAGGGAAGCAGGATTCACCGCAGACTGCAGAAGCAGCGCCGGAGCGGTTATCAGGCGGAGGTCCCCCTGTCCTATCAGAAGGAGTACGAAAAATTCACACTCATCGTGGAGGGCCGCGCGGATGGTATCTATCACGGTTCCGGATGGGCAGATTTCCAGGGAGCTGAGTTCTGCGGCAGAGAAAGCGACGCGTCAATCCTGACATCCGGGGCAGGGCAAAATGGCAGTCCTTCGTCTGCCGCAGCGCAGGACCTTGCGCCCCAGGCCGAGACAGGACAGGGAGGATCTGCGCAAGCGGTTGCTCACCGGTGCAGGCGCAAGCCCAGGACAGGCGCAAAACCGATCACTATCGTTGAGGAAATCAAGGGAATCTCGCAGGATCCCGCACATCTGACCCGGCCTGTGCCGGTACATCTGGCACAGGCAAAATGCTATGCCTTCCTGTATGCGCTTCATCACCCGGAATTATTTCCAGAGTCCCGCGATCTCTCCGCCCAGCCTGTTCTCTACGTGTGCATGTCTTATGTCCGGCTGGAAACGGACAAACTCCGTCAGTTTCTTTTTGCATACACCATCCAGGATCTTGCAGACTGGTTTCAGGATCTTCTCTCACGATATTACAGATGGGCAGATTTTCAGATCTCATGGGAAAGTGAACGAAATGGTTCCATCCACGGTCTGGAATTTCCCTACACATATCGCCCTGGCCAGCGTGAGCTTGCTGTAGATATCTACCGCACCATTCTCCGAAAAAAAGAGCTCTTTGTTCAGGCACCGACCGGAATCGGTAAGACCATATCTTCGGTTTTTCCCGCGGTCCATGCACTGGGAGAACATCTTGCCGACAAAATCTTCTATCTGACAGCCAAGACCATCACCCGGACTGTCGCAGAAGATGCATTTTCGCGGCTGAAGGCCGGTGGTCTCCGCATCAAATCCCTGACTCTTACGGCGAAGGAAAAAATCTGTGTCCTTGACGAGCCGGACTGCAGACCCGAGATCTGTCCCCGCGCAAGAGGGCACTTTGACCGCGTCAATGACGCGATTTTTGAGATGCTGACCAGGGAAACGGAATACAGGCGCTCCGACATAGAGAAGCAGGCAGAAAAATGGTCAGTCTGCCCCCACGAATTTCAGCTGGACCTGGCACTTTTTGCAGATGCTGTGATCTGTGATTACAACTACGTCTTCGACCCGAACGCCAGACTGAAACGCTTCTTCGGCGACGGGAGCCGGAAAGGCGAATATCTGTTTCTGATTGATGAAGCTCACAACCTGGTAGAACGCGGAAGAGAAATGTTCAGCGCCGGTCTTTTTCTGAGCGATTTCCGGGGAATGCGAAAGAAATTGAAGGATTTCGCGGATACCCTTCCCTCTATGCCCGCCGGGAAGGGCGTCTCCGAGGATCTCCCGTTAAAGCTGAAGCAGTCTGTCCGCAGCCTGTCCTCCTGTATCAGAACACTTCTCAAATATCAAAAATCCTGTGAAAATCTTGAGATTCTCTCCCTTCCGGGGGATTTTCTCAATCAGCTGATAAATCTGACCGGAAGACTCGAGGATCTCCTCGAGGATCTTCGCGAGGACGGCCCAAGAAAGGATACTCTGGAGTTTTATTTTCAGATATACTCCTTTCTCAATATCGCGGATCTGACAGACGAAAATTATCTGATCTATGACGAGGTCACTGCCCCGAAGGATCTGCATCTGAAGCTCCTGTGCGTGAATCCGGCTTCGAACCTGCAGCGTTGCCTGGACAGAGGCCGCTCAGCTGTCTTTTTTTCTGCGACGATGATCCCGGTCAATTATTACCGGAATCTTCTGACCACCAGGGATGACACCTATGCCGTATACATACCTTCTCCCTTTGACCGCCGAAAGCGCCTGATCCTCGCAGGGGCCGATGTAAGCAGCCGGTACCGGCGAAGAGGTCACGATGAGTATGTACGCATCGCCTCCTACATTCGGATCATCACCGAGAAAAAAGCCGGCAATTATATGATCTTTTTCCCTTCCTATCAGATGATGACCGAAGTTCGTGAGATCTATATGACATCATTTGCAGATATCGGAGATGAACCTGCTTCGAGCGCAGGTGGCGAAGGGGACAGAAATAATTCCGGCACGGGCGGAACCGGCGTCTCCTGCGTCAGCCAGACCCCGCAGATGTCCGAACAGGAGCGCGAGGAGTTTCTGATAAAATTCGCGGAGCAGCGGAGCGGAACGCTGCTCGGGTTCTGCGTTCTGGGTGGAATCTTCTCTGAGGGAATCGACCTCACGGGAGAGCAGCTGATCGGCGCGATAATTGTCGGAACCGGTCTTCCTCAGATCGGGACAGAAAGAGAGCTGCTCCGGCAATACTACGACCGGAAGCGTGACGGCACGCAGAGGGAAGCCGGCTTTGATATTGCTTACCGTTATCCCGGAATGAACAAGGTCCTCCAGGCTGCCGGGCGCGTGATCCGGACCACCCGCGACTGCGGAATCATCGCACTTCTCGATGACCGGTTTCTGACGGAAGAGTACCGCAGGCTTTTTCCTCGCGAATGGAGCGATGTACAGAGAGTCACCCTCAGGACCGCGGGAGAAAAGGTCGAAACCTTCTGGCGCTCTCTGGATATGCGCTGATCATCTGCGTTTCTCCCGCGCAGGAAAAACCATGATCCCGGACTATTTTCCGCTGTGCGGGAACAGCAGGGCACCCGGTCGAAGACATGCGCTTTCCTGACGGGTATATATTGAAAAATCCGGAATGATTGTGTTATCATAGGCTTGTTCTTCTGCGCCTTGAATTGCAGCGGAACCGATATCCGTTTCAGAATTTAATAAGGGAGTGTGAAAAAATTGGGTAAAAAGGGACGTTTCGTATTATTTGTAATCAGCCTTCTGCTCACAATCGGCGTAGCCGGTTACATCGGATTCCGGATCGTACGGGTCCAGCAGGAAGCATCCACGTATCGCGCATCACAGGCAGATACCTCGGCAGAAGCCGTGAAATCGGATTCCTCTGTGGCTCCGGCCGAATCGGTCAGAGAATCCTCCGTATCGTCATCCAGCACCGGATCTAGTGTCGTCGCGAAAGCAACCGCGACGCCGACACCGACGCCTGCGGCAAAGACCATGATCAGTATCCGCGGAGATATTCTGGATGAAGACGGCTCTACAGATACCAGCTATCCGGATTATCTGTCACAGCTGCTTGAGAAGAACGGTTACACCAATTACACGGTAGAAAACAACACCTGGGACAACTCCGGAACCCTTTCACAGATGGCACTTGCCGGCGTAAGCGAGAATGACATCAATACCTACATCACCGCGCATCAGAACAACGCGAACGGAGCAGAACTGGACGCGACCGAATACATCGTGCGCGATGATCTCAGCCAGTATAAGAAGGACCGCGATGATCTTGACGCCATTCCGGTGATCTGCATGGGCTATTACGGCGGATGGAACAATGATCCGAACGAGCTTGCCGAGCAGATTCAGAAGATCCTTGATACGTACACACAGAAAAACGACTACGTCGTTGTCGGCATGTATCCGTACAACGAAGTCGACACTGCCTCCTACGATCAGGCCATGACGGACGCTTTCGGCGATCATTACCTCGCGCTGACCTCAGACATTCTCGATCAGCCGGCCTTTGATGACGCCGGTCACCAGGAGATCGCGCAGGCAATTTACGACAAGCTGAACAGTCTCGGCTATCTGAAGGCACAGACCTCCGCAGAAAGCGCTGACAGCAACGCGGTCGCATCTGCCTCCGAGGCACAGTAACAGAATACCCATCGCCTGTGTTACCGATGACAGCTGGTTTCAAAGGTCCGGCATTCATACATGCTGCATGGACAGGAAACCGTCATGCCCCGCAGGAGGGGCGCCATTTTTCGAAGGATTCCGGTTTTGAAGAATGGTTTTGGAAAATTGGTTTTGAAGAATCCTGCAAATAAATATTGACATCGCCTCATGATCATGATATGGTAGTGAAGTTGAAAAGAAAGAAGAGCTTCCACTCTCACCTGATCACGGAGGCGTGTCTCAGGTTTATATCGTACGAGAAAGCAGGATTGTGAGCAGTCCGATGTTTTTCTCAGCGTATAGAGTGGATAGCCGTCTGGTTATTCACTTTTTTCTTTTCCGGAGTTGAACGGTAGGATCTCATGAAGGAGGGTAAGGAAATTAATAACGAAGCGATGATCAACGAGCAGATCCGCGACCGCGAGGTTCGTCTGATCGGTGAAAACGGGGAGCAGTTAGGCATCATGTCCTCTAGAGAGGCTTTTCAGAAAGCTCAGGACGCAGGACTGGATCTGGTAAAGGTAGCCCCAATGGCAAAGCCGCCGGTATGTAAGATTGTAGATTACGGCAAATACCGTTATGAGCAGGCACGCCGCGAGAAGGAAGCCCGCAAAAAACAGCATATTGTAGATATCAAGGAGATTCGTATGTCCCCGAATATCGACGCAAACGATCTGAACACCAAGGTTGGTGCAGCCCGCAAGTTCCTTACAAAAGGCGACAAGGTAAAAGTCACCATCCGTTTCAGAGGCCGTGAGATGGCTCACATGAACGCAAGCAGACCTGTTCTGGACAACTTTGCGAAACAGGTGGAGGATATTGCTGTTCTCGAGAAGCCGGCCAAGATCGAAGGCCGCAACATGAGCATCGTGCTGGGACAGAAAAGGAAATAACACACAAGGAGGATTTTAGAAATGCCAAAGATGAAAACACGCCGTGCAGCGGCAAAACGTTTTGAAGTTACAGGAACCGGAAAGATTGTAAGACATAAGGCTTACAAGAGCCACATCCTGACCAAGAAGACCACAAAGAGAAAAAGAAATCTGAGAAAAGCAGCCGTTCTGGATGCGACAAACGTTCGTCAGATGAAGAGATGCCTGCCTTACATGTAATGTGGCTTCCATCGCAGAAATTTTCCGAGATTTAAAGTTTCGGAGGACAGACGAGAGGCAGACAGTGCATTCTGCCGATATACGACAGATTCCATCGAATCTGATTCATTTTGGTTCATTTGGTTAAGGAGGATAATCGAAAATGGCAAGAATTAAAGGCGGTTTAAACGCTAAGAAAAAACATAACAGAGTATTAAAGCTGGCTAAGGGCTACAGAGGAGCCAGAAGCAAACAGTATCGTATCGCAAAGCAGTCTGTTATGCGCGCGCTGACCTCTTCCTACGCGGGACGCAAGCAGAGAAAGCGTCAGTTCCGTCAGCTGTGGATCGCGCGTATCAATGCCGCAGCAAGACTGAACGGACTTTCCTACAGCAAGTTCATGTACGGACTGAAGAAATCAGGCGTAGATCTGAACCGCAAGGTACTGGCTGACATGGCGGTTACCGATAAGGAAGGCTTCACCAAGCTCGCCGAGCTTGCAAAGAGCGCTCAGTAAGCTTCCATGCCCCGCAGACGGGGCGTCGCAATATGTATGAATATGTATGAAGACAGCTGCCAGAGTTGCTTTTCAGCTTTCGCAGCCGTCACATGCCGTCCCGGAGAAGAAGGGACACGGCAATCATATATTGTATAGCAATCGAGTAGGAGGCGGTGACTAACCGCCGTCCTCTCACAACACCGTACGTACCGTTCGGTATACGGCGCTTTCAATAGTTGACATGCACAGACTGATAGGCCGTGGCTAAATCATAAAAGCCACTGTTTATCAGTCTTTCTTTTGTCATAGCCATATTGACTGCGACTGTATGCGTGGTAAACCAATGGCCGCG
Organism: Bilifractor sp. LCP21S3_F8; assembly: GCF_052117805.1. Classification (NCBI taxonomy): domain Bacteria; kingdom Bacillati; phylum Bacillota; class Clostridia; order Lachnospirales; family Lachnospiraceae; genus Bilifractor; species Bilifractor sp. LCP21S3_F8. Next base: position 168,699 of record NZ_JBQKIK010000003.1, read on the forward strand.
CCG